>NZ_JBFTLD010000143.1:0-15941 GCF_056396265.1 Allobosea sp. 05T422_2
ATCCAGCACCTCGGCGACCTGGCGAACGCTGATCGCCGCCGTGGGCTCGTCCATCAGCACCATCTTCGCGTTGGCCAGACGTGTCCGCGCGATCGCCACAGCCTGGCGCTGGCCGCCGGACATCAGTTTCACGAGATCGCGGGGGCGGGTCTCCGACTTGAGCTCCTTGAACAGCTCTGCGGCGCGGGCGTACATCGCCTTGTAGTCAAGGATCACCAGCGGACCGATGCGGCGTTTCAGTTCGCGCCCGAGGAAGACATTGGCGGCCGCAGTCAGATTATCGCACAGGGCGAGGTCCTGATAGACGACCTCGATACCGTCAGTCCGGGCGTCGACCGGCCGGCGAAAGTGCTTGACGATGCCATCAAGGCGAAGCTCGCCCTCGGAGGGGAGAAAATTGCCGGCGACAATCTTCACCAATGTCGATTTGCCGGCGCCATTGTCGCCCATCAGGCCGACGACCTCTCCGGCATCGATCGCCAGATCGATGCCCTTGAGTGCTTCGATCGCACCAAAGTGTTTTGAGATACCCTGAAGCTCCAGAAGCGGCATAGGTCGATTCCACCCTTGTTTCGAGGCGTGCCTCTGCTTCGGGCACTGGCTCAAGCTGCAGTCACTCAAGTCCTTTGTTTCAGCTGCTGCAATTTATGATGGTCAAAATTCCACCAAGGACAGATATTATGTATCAATAAGGAATTTAAAACTTGATGATGCGTCTCAGGTCAGTGGTTGGCGTGTCGTTGCAACAATTTAATTCGAAAATTGATTGCATTTCCGGGCCGATGCCGAATTCGCGGGTCCGAATATTCGAAAGAGGTAGATGTCGGCGCGCACTGCGCTGATCGCGCAGAGATCCGCCTGCGCCGCTATTGTCATAAGCGCGCCAACGAGGACGTCTGCCGTGCCCCATGCCCTTTTCCTCGAAACGCGTTCTCGGCGGAAGGCTTCGAACACGATCCTACGCTCAATAAACGGCTTCGTCATTCACGCGCGGCCGCCCTCCCGATCTTTGGCTCATCCTCGCGGAGCGTGTCGGATTCCCGGTCGAGCCGGAGCCGGGTTTGGAGCCGGTCGTCATCGTCGCGACAACTCTTCGCCGGGCCATTCAGAGGGGTAGGGGGCGCGCGCAGGTTGAAGGTTATATGCGCTCAGGCGCTCGCGGACGCCGGAGGAATCTGGCGCAGGCCGAGATCGCGGCAGGCATGGGCTTTGGAGCTGGAGCCGTGGTCGGTCATGACGGGCGACGGTGACGCCGATCGGCTATCGTTGCATCTCTTTCGACGTTACAGGTTGAACGCTGGGAGCTTCGCAAATGCCTTCGTCCCCAAAGCGAGCCATGCTCTCCACCCTGGCCATGCTCCTTCTTGGGCTGACGACACATTCGTATGCTGAAGAGGTCGTTCAATTCCCCTCGATGACCTATCGCCTGAGCGATTTCCAGAAAGCGCGTGCCAAAGCTCGCGGAGACAGCAGCGAGAATGATCCCGCGGTCGTGATCAGCGGATATCTTTCCAAACCTATCGGGGAAGGCCGGCACCCGGCGGTTGTCTTGCTGCATGGCTGCGGCGGATTGAGTACGTCCCATCGACGGGAGGCCGAAGCAATCCGCGATTGGGGTTACGTCGTGCTGGTGCCGGACAGTTTCACCCCACGAGGCATTGAAGACGCCTGCGTGCCTGAAAGGCGCGATAAGGCGCCTCGGGTCGAAGATGCGTTTGGTGCGCTGTTCTACCTCTCAAAGCTTCCCTTCGTTGATCCATCGCGGATCGCCGTCCTGGGCTATTCGCATGGCGGCGGGGTAGCGCTCAGGATTGCGATGCAATCGCATAAGACGCTCTATGAGATGCCCGACGAGCTCAGGTTCAAGGCGGCTGCAACCTATTACCCGCCTTGCGAGATCCTGACCGAGCCCTTGGTCATCCCGACACTCGTTCTCATCGGCGACAGGGACGATTGGACCCTCGCATCTGACTGCGAAGCAGCCGCCCGGCGTCAGGTCGGTGGCCCCGCCGGACTGAGCCTCACCGTGTTCCCAGGCGTGTACCACTCATTCAATTTCCCGATTTTCGCAGAGCCGCGTCAGATCTACGGGCACTGGAGCAAATTCGACGAGGCGGCGAGCAGGCGCGCGACATCTGAACTTCGCGAATTCCTCGAGCGGGAATTGGCTGGATCATCGGACCGGATATCGCATCCGGCCCGATGATCCAGCCTTCTGTGTTTGCATCGGCCTTGTCCCGAAAGCCGCAATCCACTTTTCGGGCCGATGCTTTGGTTAGCCTCCTTCAAAGCGGTCTTCGGTCGCAAAGACCACCAAGCCCGGCTTGGGTCGATTTTGCCCCTTGGCGGATGATMGTCTTCTGCATTGGGACGCAGTTGTTAGYGTGTTCAAGCAGCCGCGGCGGATGGCCCTCGAAGCGTTTCCACCCCGTCGCAGGATAGAACCCTTCAGCATCCGAAGCCGCGTTCACGAACAGGATACTGATTCCGAGCCTGTGCGCGTATCCTTCCACCATCGCGTTCAAGATTCGACCGTGGCCCTGTCCGCGAATGGCGGCCGTGATGGCAACGAGCCTGACGATACCCGTTCCATCGCGTCGATCATCGAGCCTTGTCGTACCGGCTCCCAGCCCCTTGAACTTCAGCAGCAGGGGATGGTGGTGGGGCAGTCGCTCTTCCGGACGGGCATCGTCGTAGCCGCCTAGACCCCGTTCCTCCCACAGAACCGCGCCGCGGATAGCGTGGTAGACTTGCCAGTCAGCATCGCTGGCAACGCGAATGAGGGCGTGTTCCATCGAACAAGACGAGCACGTGGACGACCGCTTCCCATCTCGCCTGATCGAATGCCAGCTTCCGAACCAAGGCCGAAGGGGCAAATTCGACCCATCTCGGACGTTCGCGGTTGGACCGCAAAGTCCTGAAAGCGGTCGTTTATGGGCACTATGGCGCGGCGACCGCCAACCCTCCAGATGAGCAGCGTTCAACCATCCAGCCAAGTGGCGAGGCCGTCCAGCGTCTGCAGCCCATATTCCACCGCGCCGAAACCGACGACCACCTGTCGGCGTTCGCGGCTTGGGTGAAGCTGGCGCATGGTCAGCACGGTCTTGCCGTCGGTCTGCTCATCGAAGGTAACCGTCATGTAGAAGCGCTCCGGGTCGTTGGGGTCCGGGGTACCATAGTCCACCACGATCAGCTCGTTCGGCACGACCTTCAGGAAGCGCATGAGATTGGGGAAGCGCTGCTTTTGGCCCTCGAACACGCCCACCATGTCGAAGCGCCATTCCCCGCCTTCGCGGATATCGGCCTTGTGGTTCTCGATGTTGAGGCCAGCCGGGCCGTACCACTGCGCCAGCGCTTCCGGGTCCATCCAGGCAGCGAAGACCTTATTGCGCGGGTGCTTCAGCACCTTGACCAGCACGATCTCACGGTCGAGCGACCAGGTCTCAAACAGCTTTTCCATCGTCGTTCTCTTCCGCCTTGTCCAAATAAGTTTCCAGCCGGTCGAGCCGCTCGGCCCAGCGTCGGCGCTCCGCTTCCATCCAGTCTGCCGCCTCGGCGAAGCGCGCCCGCTCCAGCCGGCACCAGCGGCTGCGCCCGCGCTTCTCGCTGGCGATCAATCCGCAATCCTCCAACACCTTGAGATGCTGGGCGAAGGAGGGCAGCGCCATGTCGAAAGGCTCGGCCAGTGCGGTCACCGGCAGCTCGCCCTCGACCAGTCGCGACACCACCGCGCGGCGGGTCGGGTCGCTGAGGGCGTGAAAGGCGAGGTCGAGGGGGGTCGAGTGGTAGGGCATATAGCTCGGTAAAGCGGCCGGCCGTGCCGGTCAATAATAAAAAGGCACTTGCCTTAGTGTTTAGCTGCGAATACGAAGGTGAGTACCTTAGTGTTTGGGAGTGCACCAATGGCAGTTCGTGTGGACCTTGTTATCTCGCTCGATGGCTTCGCAACAACGACGGACCAGACGCCAGACAATCCGTTCGGCCAGGACTGGTCGCGCCTGGTCGGCGCTTATGTCGCGACGAGGACGTTCCGGGAACGTGTGTTCAAGGACACCAGCGGCAAAGGCACCACCGGCATGGACGATGCGTATGCAAAGGACTACTTCGACAACATCGGCGCGGAAATCATKGGCGCCGGCAAGTTCGGGCTGCACAACTTTCCCGACGATCCGAACTGGAAGGGGTGGTGGGGCGATGAGCCGCCATTCGGCTGCCCGGTCTTCGTCCTGACGCACAAGCGGCGGCCCTCCATCGAGATGGCTGGAGGCACCACGTTCCACTTCCTCGCGGCGGACCCGGTTGATGCGCTGCAGCAGGCCGTGACAGGCGCAAACGGCAAGGATGTGCGGATAGGTGGCGGACCAACCATGGTTCGCGACTATCTGAAGGCCGGGCTTGTCGACCGCCTGCATGTAGCCATTACCCCAATTCTGCTGGGGCGGGGCATACGCCTCTGGGACGAGTTACGCGGGTTGGAAGCCGGCTACACCGTCAAGTCGGAAACGGCCGAGAGCGGCACTGTCCACCTCACGTTCCAGCGCTAGCCGCCAGGCCGTGACTTACGGCCATCATGGACTGCCCAAACTTGGTCGATGACTGCCTTCCCGTTTCTGCCCTCGCCCAATGTCCACTTTTCCTGGTTCCATAACCGAAAGCAGACCGACCGGTTTCCACCCTTCCTGCGACCTTCGGAACGTCCGGTCATTGGCAGTGGCCCGGCGGGCCAGGAGCGGATGGTGGTCTTTGCTACCTCATTCCGCTTCAAAGGGTGGGGTGAACCGATTGAACGTCCTGATCTCGAGATGGATCAGTTCGCCTGGGAGGGCGCGCTCGTAGCGGCGCACCGATACCGTTAGCGGGGGCAGGGGGGCCGAACCATCCGACGCTCGCTGCGGCGGGGCCGGATCGGGCTCAGGGCGAGCGATCGTCCCGGAGCCGTTCCGGCACCGCGTTTGCTACTGGTTGATCTCGGGCTCGGCGAGTTTCGCGAGCTTGCGCAGGGATTCCTGCCAGCCGAGATAGCAGGCCCCGGTGGGGATCACGTCCGGCACGCCCTCTTGCTCGATAGTCACCTCGGTGCCGACGAACACGGCCTTCAAGATCACCGTGACCTTCATCTCGCCGGGCAGGTTCGGGTCGTCGAACCTGTCAGTGTAGACGAGGCGCTGACCGGGAACGAGCTCCAGATAGGTTCCGCCGAAGGCGTGGCTGTGCCCCGTGGTAAAATTCCGGAACGACATCCGGTGGTGGCCACCGACCTTCGCATCGAGCTCATGGACGGTGCAGGTAAAGCCGTAAGGGGGCAGCCAGCTCGCAATCGCGTCCGGTTCGAGGAATGCGCGGTAGAGCTTCTCGGGCCTGGCGGCGAAGACGCGGTGCAGTCGGATCGTGCTCGGCATGGATCTCTCCTCCTGGTTCGGTTTTAGGGTGTTCGGTTGTCTCCCGGCCGGCGGCCCTTCACGCTCGACACATCTACGACGAACGGGCTGGTGAGAATTCGACAGCGCTCCCGAAAAAAAATCCGGAGCACCGGCCAGCCCCGTCATCGCTCCGCTATCGCCTGGGATATTCAAGCTGCATCGCGACGACATCGCTGGTCCGCGCGCCGTAGCGGGCGGTGATCGCGTCGAGCACGAGATCGAGCGCCTGGGCAGGCTTGCGGTCGGGAAAGGTCGCGACGCGCTGGTCTGGCGCCAGGGGCGCGCCCGCGCGGTCGGGAACGATACGCAGGCCGTTGCGGGTCTCGACCGCTTCCATCGCGCCGGCATAGGTCGTCGCATGGGAGCGGTAGGTTCGCGACCATGCATCGGCAACCAGGGCAAGCGTCGCCTCGTCCATGCCCGGCACCAGGGGGATGCCGCGTTCCTCCCGGTTCCAGAAGGCCAGCCTGTTGGCGAGCACGGTCAGCGCGAACGGACGGGTAAGCCTGAACGCGCCGCTGGCATGGCGCATATCCCACGCGTCGAGGCCGAGCTCCTGCGCGACCGCTTCCGCCCTGGCAGGGCCGGCGATCGCCTCGATCAGCGTCAGCATCATCGGCATGGAGGCGGTGATGCCGGTCGTGGTCGTCACGCCCTTGTCCGAGACGATCCGCCGGTCCGGGACATAGGCGATCGTCGGACTGCGCGTCAGCATCGCGCCGAGATAGTACCAATGCGTCGTCGCGCGCTTGCCGTCGAGCAGGCCGGCTGCCGCGACGACTTTGGCGCCGGCGCAGATGCCGATGATCGCCGCCCCCTTTTTCGCCTGGCTCCGGATCCAGGCGATCGCGGCTGGATCGTCGTCACGGCTCATGGCGGGCACGACCACATAATCGGCTCCTTCGGGATGGCTTGCGTCGAATGTGGCGATGGTGGCGTCAGGCTCCGCGACGAGGGCCGGGAAGAGCCGCACCGGTCCTGGACCGGTCGCCAGCATCATGACGTCGGCTACGTCCGCGCGGCGCAGGATGCCGCCCGGCATCAGGTAGTCGGTCGTCTCGGTGGCGTCGTTGATGCCGATCACCGCGACCAGGGGGCGCTCGCGCTTCGCGGGTTTAAGCGAAACGCGCATCGCGTCGGCTTCCTCCTGCGGCACCGGCGGCGCCTCTGTGGCCGCCCTCGCGGACGGCAGGCTGAAGACCCAGCCGCCGAAGCCGGCGAGGGACAGGAGAATGAGAGCGACACCACCCCACAGGACGTATGATCTCGACATCGCTTTACGTCTCCCGGAACGGAAGAAGGGCGGAACGCCGCGAATGGGCCGGTTGGCCTCATCCGGAACGTCCTCATGCCCGCGGAAACTAGCAGCGGCGAGTTCTGGCGGACATGACAAAGAGATGGCAATTTCTGCCAATGCACGCTGTCGCCTTCATCGTCTATCGCGGTTTCGAGCTGCTCGACGTCTCCGGGCCGACATCGGTCTTCAGCGGCGCCAACCGCGCCCTGCAGCAGCGCGGCAAGCCGGCGTTCTACAGGGTCGTACTCGCATCGGCCCCGGGCGGAGCCATCGAAAGCAGCAGCGGCGTCGCGCTGGAGACGCGACCGATTGCCGAGCTTCGGCCCGGGGACGCCCAGACGCTGCTGGTTGCAGGGGCCGAACGCGAGCCACTCCTGCAGGCGGTGGCGGATTCAGCCCCCTGGGCAGGCCTCCCGCAGCTCGCGGGGCAGGCGGAGCGTTTCGGCTCGGTCTGCACTGGCGGCTTCGCCCTGGCGGCACTCGGGCTGCTCGACGGCCGTCGTGTCGCGACGCATTGGGATGCCTGCACGCCTTTTGCGAAGACCTTTCCGAAGGTGGCAGTCGATCCTGACGCCCTCTATCTGGTCGACGGCAAGCTATGGACCTCGGCCGGGGTCACCACCGGCATCGACATGGCGCTGGCGATGATCACGCAGGATCTCGATGCGTCGATCGCCGGCGAGGTTGCCAGACGGCTGGTGCTCTATGCCCGGCGCCCCGGCTACCAGTCCCAGTTCAGTCCGCTGCTGGAGGCGCAGGTGAAGGGCGACAGCCCGCTTGCCGACCTAATCGGGTGGATGCAGGCGAATCTCGACGCGCCGCTGGACGTGCCGTCGCTGGCGGCCCGCGCCGGGCTGTTGCAACGCACCTTCCATCGCAAGTTCGTGGCAGCGACCGGCGAGACGCCGGCCCGCTTTGTCGAGATCGCCCGGCTCGACGCCGCGCGCATGCTCCTGTCGCGCGGGCTGTCGCTGAAGGCGGTTGCGGCGCAAGTGGGGCTTTTCCCAACCGCGCGCCTGGCGGACGCCTTCGAACGCCGCTTCGGCATTGCGCCACGGCTATTCCGCGACATGCACGCAGAGCCGTGAGCGCTCAGAGGCGGCTTTTCTTGGCGCTGCCCGGCGAACGAAGGCTCAGCCTGTTGCCTTGGCGATCGCCTCGGCGAGCCCGCCCGGATTGTCCCACGCCATCGAATGGCCCGCCTGGGGCACGATCGCGACGCCGCATCCCTCATCCGGCAAGCCGTYAAATTCGGGGGCTGGCAGCGAGCGCTCTCCGACGAGGAGTGTTTTTCGCGTGGTCAGGCTGCCGAGCATTTCGCGCCATGTCGGGTTGCATCCGGCGATCAGCGATACTGCTTCCCGGTGGACTGCGAACGGGGCGCTGATGGCCAATGAGGCAGCCCAGACCGTATTGCCGACCGCCCTTGCAGTCGCGACGGTCGCCGCATGGCCGCGCGCCACGAACTCGCCCTCGGACATGTCGGCGATTGCCTTGCTGAAGAAGCCACCGCCCGGCTCCAGATTCGGTTCGCCAAGCACGAGCGCTTCGACCTTGGGGAGCAACGCAGCCAGGGTGATCGCCACTGCCCCTCCCATGCTGTGACCGAAGAGGCTGACAGGCCCCTCGCAGACGCTCCCGATGAGCCCGGCAACCGAGCGAGCATGGCCTTCGATGGAATAGCAGAAGTCTGCCGGCCTTTCGCTGAAGCCGGAGCCGAGCAGATCGACCAGGATCGCCCGGCGCCCGGCCAAGGCCGTATCCGCGATCACGCGCGGATAGTCACAGGATGACGCGCAGCCGAGACCGTGGATGAATACCAGGGGCGTGCCGGTCCCCGGAATGTCCTGATACAGGATATTGGCGGACGCCGTCTTCACCCAGAAAGCCTTCACGACCCGCTCCATCACATGCCAGGGCAGCTCCGCTAACCCGGAGTGCCGCCGCACCATGTCAGCATGATCTGGGAAGCCGGCGGAAGGGGCGCCCGGGACCGTCCGGTTTCCGGGGAGTGGCGGATGCCCGCGTGTGGCGCGCAGCAGCGCCTCTTACCGGGGCTCGGGAGGCGCCCACCGCCTGGTTCAGAACGAGAGACGCCGTACTGGCGACTCGCTCTTAGCTCGCCGTCTGAAAGGAATTTCCTTACTGTAAGGAGCTTCCTTACAGGAGTTCCGCATGATCACGAGCAAGCTGACATCAAAGGCGCAGACGACGATTCCGCAGCCCATCCGGGCCGCGCTGCATCTGCGCGAGGGCGACGAGATTGCCTATAGAATCGAGGGCGACACGGTCGTGATCCGCAAGGCACCGGCAGCAGCCCCGGCCGAAGACCCGTTTGGCACATTCAGCGAGTGGGATAGCGACGCCGACCGGAGAGCCTATGCCAAACTCTGAGTTCAGCCAGGGTGACGTTGTCCGTGTGCCGTTCCCCTTAAACGACCGCAACACCCGMCAGCATCGGCCGGCGCTTGTCGTCAGCCATGGCGGCGTAGGGGAGGGCGAAGGCCTGTTGTGGGTGGTCATGATCACCAGCGCCGAGAACCGGTCATGGCCGGGCGACGTGTCKCTGGGCCTGACTTATGGCGAGGTCGGGTTGCCGGCGCCATCGGTTATTCGCCCATGCAAAATCGCGACGATCGAGGCAGGCCACGCGGAGAAGCTGGGCCGGATCAAGCCGACGACAATGGCCCAGGTTGGAGATCAACTGCGGACGTCTATGGGCGTTTAGAGGCTGCTCTGGATTAGCGCTCGCGCCGGTAATGCGTGGCGACGGCGCCGCTGCKGAGCGGCGTGGCCGAGATCAGCTCGAGCCGTCGCGTGCTGGGCAGCCCGCTCTGGTAGAGGGTTGGGCCGTGGCCGGCGATCCTGGGATGGACGAGGACCTTGTACTCGTCGATCAGATCCAGCCGGTCCAGCTCGGTCGCGAGCTTGCCGCTACAGAGGAGCACGCCGGCCGGGGTCGCGTCCTTGAGCCTCTGCACGCCCGTGCGCAGGTCGCCGGCGATGTGGTGGCTGTTGGTCCAGGGGAAGTCCGTTCGCGTCGACGACACCACGTATTTCGGCTTGGCGTCCAGCTTGACCGCCCACTCGCGTATCGCCGGCGGCGCCTCCACGTCGCCGCGAGCGACCGCCGGCCAGTGGCTCTCCATCATCTCGTAGGTGACGCGGCCCCACAGCATCGCCCCGCCCTCGTCCATAAGGCGGGTGAAGAAGGCGTGCGTCTCGTCGTCGGCAATTCCCTCCTGGTGGTCGACGCAGCCGTCCAGGGTGACGTTGATGCTGAAGGTCAATTGTCCCATGCAACGAGCCTAAGCCATCCGCTCGAAAAGACGTAGGGCTATTGCTCGCGGTTGATGTTCAACTTCCGCTACGGGGCGATTCCGGAAGTGGCGGCGGCCCGCCAGCAACGTTTGAGATGGGTGGTGAGCGGCCGTTCGGCGACGTGCCGATAGCTGACATTGCGTGGCGTCGAAGCGATCGTCTGGACACCATCGAGCGGCCGCGTCTCGGCCGCTCGATCGGCGCTGGCGCCGTCGCGGGTTTCTTAGAAATTCACCCTGAGCTGGGCAGTGCCGCCGACACGTTGCGTGTTCCCGGACAGCTCCGAGTCGACGCGCATGCCGAGGCTGACGGTTTGGCTGAGCTTGATATCGGCTCCCGCCGCGAGCAGCGCCGCATTGCGGTCGGGCCTGGCACCRCTCACCGCGAAGCTCGCGCCGGGCAGGCCGTTGAGCGCGGCGGTGAGGTCGGCGTCGCGCTGGTAGTAGTGCGCCCAGGCGGCGCGGACGAAGCCGGTGACGGGAGATGCGCCCGCGATCAGGTTGGCGTCGAGCTGCAGGCCGAGCTCGCTGCGGCTGGTGATGTCGGTGCGCCGCGGCAGCGTCAGCATGCCGGCGGTCGCGCCCATCCCGTCGCGCTCGACCGCAGCCGGGCTGTTCGCCCGCACCGCCTGGAAGGCGGCGAGCGGCGAGAGCGTCAGGCCACCCCAGCCGGCCACCGGCAGGCTCGCCTCGATCCGGCCGGACCAGGCCTGCGTCGCATAGGAGGCGGCCACGCCGGTGCGGCCCAGCGCCGGGATGGCGCGGCTGGTGTCGGTGTCGAGCCGGGCATAGCCGAGCGCGCCGGCAAGGTTGACGGAGCCAAGCGTGGTGCGGCCGTAGAGACCCGCCTGGAAGACATCGGCCTGCGCCTTGCCGAGCCCGCCCGAGAGCGAGGCACGCGACTGGCCACCCGCGACTGCGGCGCCCATGACCGTGCTGGAGCCCAGCCGGATGTCGGCGCCGACCGCGACGTGCGCATCGGAGAGGTTGCGGTTGGCCGAACCCACGACCCGGTCGCCGTCGGTTCGTCCGGTCGAGCCGAAAGTCGCGCCCCAGAGCGTGAAGCGCGCCGGATCGAAGGTCGGGCGTCCCGGCCCATCCTGCCTCGATGGCAGGTCGGCTGTGAAGCCGGCCACGCCGGCAGGKCCGCCGGGCGCTCCTGAGAGCCGGCCGCTGCCCGAGCCGTCCAGCATGGTGCGCAGGAATTGGTCTGAAGCGACATGCGCCATCGCGGGCGCCGCCGTATGGACCTCGCCCGAGAGCGAGTTCACAGCCGCCGGGATCGCCGCCGCCGGCAGGTTGTAGATCCCGAACAGCGCGGACGGGTCGACGCCATTGGCCACCGCACTGTCGATGGCCGAAGCGATCGAGGCGGCGTTGCGCGGCGCTGTGACGCCGAGCGTCGGCGTCACGATTGGCGCCAGCGGCTTCGGCGTCAGCGTCAGCAGCACGTCGTTGCCGGTGTAGCTCACCGCAGTGGTGACACCGTCGCCGAAGGAGCCGGTCGTGTCGACCGGGCCGAAGCGCGTGCCGCCGAGCCCGCCCGCTGCCGAGAGCAGCGTGTAGGGGGAGGAGAAGCTGTAGGCGCCGCCGAGCGGCACGATCCGCAGCGTACCCGCCAGCGAGGCCGTGCCGGTGACGTTGACCCGGTCCGCGACAGTGCCTTGCACCTCGGCGATATAGGTCGAGGCGACGCCCATCACGAGGCTGCCGTTGACGGTCAGCGTCCCCGGCGAATTGCCCGGCGAAAGCGTGCCGCCGATCGTGGTCGCGCCGACCGAGCCGGAGCCAGCGAGCGTCGCACCCGCATGCACGATCACCGGCGTCGCGACCGAGCCGTCGACGACGAGGCTGCCACCGAACACCTGGGTCACGCTCGTGTAGGTGTTGGTTCCGTTCAGCGTCAGCGTGCCGGTACCGGTCTTGAGCAGCGAGCCCGCGCCCGAGATCGTGCCGGAGAAGGTCGTGCTGCTGTTGTTGCCTCCGGCGGTCAGCGTCGTGCCACCCAGGAGCACGTCGCCCGTGCCGGACAGCGAGCCGACCGTCTGGGCGATGCCGTTGAGATCGAAGACCGCCCCGGCCGAAATCTGCACCGCCGTCTGGTTCGGCAGGACGCCCACCCCGCCCATCCGTAGCGTGCCTTGCTGGATCCAGGTGGCGCCGGAGTAGGTGTTGGTCCCCGACAGCGTCAGGACCCCGGCGCCCGTCTTGGAGAGCGTGCCCCCGCCGCTGATGACGCCGGCCAGGCCAAAATCCAACGAACCGGTATCGACGAAGGCGGTGCCGCTCGACAACGCCACGGCGTTGGCCAGCGTGAGAGCAGGGGCGTTGGCACGAAGCGTCGTCCCGCTCGCCATCTGCAGCGTGCCTGTGCCGAGCGCGCTCGCCGATCCGACGGCGAGGGTGCCGGCGTTGAGCAGCGTGCCGCCGGAATAGCTGTTGGCGCCGGACAGCGCCAGCGTGCCGGCACCGGCCTTGGTCAGGCTGGTCCCGACGCCATCGATGATGGCCGAGCCGATCGAAGCGGTGACGCCGGCTGCCGTGTTGATCGTGCCGCCACCGGCGACGCCGAGGCCGAGAGAACCTCCGGTCAGCAGATAGCCGTCGCTGGTGAACTGCAGCGTGTCGAAGTTTTGCGTGCCGGACACCGTCACCGTGCCGGCTATGCCCTGGAACACGCCGACCGAGCTCAGCCACGGGGCATTGAAGCCCACCTCGCCCGGCGCCACCGCCCAGTTGGTGTTGCCGCCGTTCCAGGTGCCCGTGCCGCCATCGACGGCACCGTTGCCGGTCTGGTCGGCGCCGTCCCAGAACTGCAGGATCTGGCCGGCCCCGAGCACGGCAAGATTGACTTGCGGCGGCAGGCCGGCAGGCATGCTGTAGACCGTCCCGGTCGCGCCCGCGACGCTGGGCGCGGTCAGGGCAAGCGAAGAGAAGCTGCCGCTGATCGTGCCGCCGCCGGTGACGTCGAACAGGCGATAATAGCCGGCCGAAGCGACATTGGCCGTGAGCGTGCCGCCGAGCGTCAGGTTGCCGGCCGCCCCGCTGCCGTTGATGATGATGTGGTCGTTGGTCGCGCCGCCCGCGACTCCAGGGGTGCCGAGTTCGAACACGGTGTTCGAGCCGGCATTCAGCGCCAGCGATCCTACCGTGAGCGTGCCCGGGCTGTTGCCGGCCGACAGCGTTCCGCCRGAGGCGACCGTCACCGCTCCCGCGATCGAACCCGAACCGCCAAGCGTCGTGCCGCTGCCGACGCTCACGCTGGACGAAGCCAGCGAGCCGTTCACGATCAGCGTGCCCCCGTTGATCGTGGTTGCGCCGGTATAGGTGTTGGCGCCGGTGAGCGTCCAGGTGCCTGCATCTATCTTCGTCAGCCCGCCTGTCCCCGTAGCGATCACCCCGGATGCGGTCCCTGTCCCGGGGCCGGCGAGGGTCAGGTTTTGGCCCGAGCCGGTAATGCCGCCGGAGACGGTCAACGTACTTGGAAAGGTCAAAAGGCCGGCGTTGATCTGGCTGTCCGCGGCGAGAGTGATGTCTCCGCCATAGGTGTTCGTACCACCGCCCGCTTGCAGGGCGCCGAAACCACCTGTGCCGCTGCCCGAGAGCGTGAGCGCCTCCCCGACGATGTTGACGCTGCCGCCGAGTATAAGGGACGCGCCCGATGCCACCACCGTTCCGTTCGCCGTCGAGCCGAGACCGAGACTGTTTGTCACGAACAGGCTGCCCGAATTCACGGTAGTGAGGCCGGAATAGGTGTTGGCGCCTGCCAGGGTCCATTGGGAGCCGGACTTCGTGATCGAGCCGGAGCCGATGGCGATCACGCCACGGATGGTGCCGCCATTGTTGCTGGAGCCGCCAAGCGTCAGATCCGTGTTGGATCCAGTGATGCCGCCCGAAAGATTCAGCGAGCTCAGGTTCTGGACATTGATGCTGCTGGATGCCGCAAGGGAGATCGCGCCCTGGAAGGTGTTCGCGCCAGAATTCAAGCTGGTGAGAGCGCCGCCCCCCGACACGCCAGTCCCCGACAGCGTCAGAGCCTCGGCGCCGACGGTGATACCGCCCGTC
Organism: Allobosea sp. 05T422_2; assembly: GCF_056396265.1. NCBI lineage: Bacteria > Pseudomonadati > Pseudomonadota > Alphaproteobacteria > Hyphomicrobiales > Alloboseaceae > Allobosea > Allobosea sp. 05T422_2. The sequence goes on from NZ_JBFTLD010000143.1 coordinate 14,103, forward strand.
AAGGCGAGCGTCGCACCCGAGTCGACCGTCGTTCCGCTGGAAACCGCGCCGAGGCCACTGGCGTTGGAGACCGTGAGCGTGCCCGCCGAAACTGTCGTCAAACCCGTATAGATGTTCGCACCGGACAGGGTCAGGCCGCCGGTGCCGACCTTGGTGAGGCTGACTGGATCCTGGATCACGCCGGCATAGGCGGTGTCCGAATTTAGGCCGCCAACCGACAGAGTTTGTGCCCCCCCCCCGGCTCGTATGATCCCGGTGCCTTCGATCGAACCGATCGACAGCGTATCACCGGCGCCCATGGCCAAATTCAGTAGTCCGCCCTGGCCGATAAATCGCGAGCCCRCAGCCGAACTCCCGGCGAAGAACTGTATCGAGCCGGAGCCTGGTCCAGCAGTAAGTGCCATCGCGCCGGTAATCGTGCCAGAGATGCCGAACCCGCCCGCTGCTCCTGCAAACAGCGTCTGCTCGGAGGTCGAATTATTGGTGATGTTGGTGATATACAGAGCCGAGCCGGGGGCTGTCGACAGCGTGTAGGCGAGGGCGTTGTTGTTGTACTCGAGCAGCGTGAGTGTACCGCCGGACGCGGTGACATTTCGCTCTGCCGTCGGGCTGTTCGTGAAGGTCGCCGTATCCGTCGGCACGGTACCGCCGGCCCAGTTCGAATCGAGGTTGAAGTCCCCGCTGCTGCCCAGCCAGTCCGCCGCATGCGCCGTGCCGGGGGCCATCACAGGCGTTGCAGCGACGGCGAGCGCCAGACCGCTCACCATCGTTGTGTCCACCAGCGCACCCCGCCAACGCGATAGCGTATTGGCGGCGACGTCACGGCTCCTCGAAGGCATCATTTTATGCCACAGCCCCGCGGCTATGACGCCGGTTGCGAGCACGGAAGGGGCAGTGAAGGATGTCGTCCCGCGCGTGGCGCGCTGTAGGCAGGAGATCATAGGCTCTCACGGTAGGCATAGGCCGTCGCCATTAGCCCGCGACGCAACCCGTGCAGTTTAGCGATTTAAGATCGTGATGCACCTGCTTTCTGACCTTGCGGCATTGTCGCGCCCCGCCGCGATTCAGCAACGAGGACGGACGAACCCTCAGCTATCACGCCTCCCAGAAGAGCAGCCATTGCAGAACCCCATGCGTCTAGCTGCCCGCGCAGCCATACAGTGTGCCGGCGTGCTCGTGACGCGGCGGCGGAGCAGAGGTCTGCTTTCGGGCGGAGACCCAGGTTCTRGCGCCGAGCGGCCGGATGGGCTCGGCTTCCATCGACACGTGGGGCCAAATTCGTCGCCATCACTGCTATAGTCGCCATCACTGCTATAGTGGACGCGAATGCGGGAGATGTCCCGGCGAAGCAGGAGCAGATCGTGGCCGAGAGATTTGAACGGCATCGCCAACCCTGGACCCATGAGGAACTGGAGAAGCTGAAGCTGCTCGCCAGGAAGGGCATGGCCTTGAAAGCGATTTCGAAGGCGATGACCCGCAGTGAGGAATCCATCAAGGACCGCGCGAAACAGGATGGCATCGGGATCGCCAAGCTCCGCTAGACCATTGGACCGGACATCCTATCGCGTCCGGTGATCCAACCTTTGCGTTTGCATCGGCTTTGCCCCGAAAGCCGCAATCCGCTCTTGCGGCCGATGCTTTGGCCAGTTGGAGGAGGCGACCCGTGCCGACATTCGTGACGATCGGGTATGGAGACCGTGAGGGCTACGACCGTACCCCGGTAGCCGTTCGAGACGCAGCCCACGCCCATGATGCGGCGTTGCAGAAAGACGGAGTGTTGATGGGTATCGCGGGCGTTCCCGTGCAGGTGCGCAATCCCGACGCTGCCCAGGTTGAAAC
>NZ_JBFTLD010000144.1:0-15888 GCF_056396265.1 Allobosea sp. 05T422_2
CCGAGCAAGTGGCCGGGCTTCGCGCCCGGCTGCTGGGAGTTGCCATGCGCTGGCCCCTTCGCCTCGCCTTCGTCCTGACCTGCGCCTTGGCTGTCGCCACGGCAATAACCGGACGCGCCTTCGCTCATGCCGCGCTGATCGCCGCCTCGCCGGCGGACGGCGCGGTCGTGACCAACGCCCCTGCGGTGTTGACACTGAGCTTCAGTGAACCGGTGTCGCCGCTCATCCTGAAGCTGATCGGACCAGACAGCACGTCCCGCACACTCGATCGGTTCGTGCTGAAGGACAGGACGCTGATGATCGAAGCGCCCGCCGAACTGTCAGCCGGAACGCATGTTCTGAGCTGGCGCGTCATTTCCGAGGATGGGCACCCGGTTGGTGGGGCAGTGGTCTTCTCGGTCGGTGCGCCCAGCGGCCAGTCGCCAACTCCTGAGACACGGACTGATCCTGCTGTGCGGGCTACCCTTTGGCTGGGAAAGGTAGGGCTCTATCTGGGCTTGCTCATGGGGCTCGGCKGGGCAGCCTTTGCGACCTGGGTTGGTCCCTTGCCTCGCGATGCCCGGCGACCGCTCGGATTGTTCATCCTGCTCGGATCTGCCGCCTTGCCGCTGGCACTCGCCGCGCAAGGGCTCGATATCCTGGATCGCTMCCTCGGCAGCCTGGGCGAAGCGGACGTCTGGAGCGCCGCGGCCGCCAGCAGCTTTGGCCGCACGGCGCTGGCTGCAGCCGTCGCATTTCTGCTCGGAATGGCCTCCCTGGCGGTACGCGGCCGCATGGGGCCGGTCTTCGCTGGAGCAGCCCTCCTGACTGTAGGGGTGGCGCTCGCCGCGAGCGGCCATGCCAGCGCGGCCAGCCCGCAGTGGTTGATGCGGAGTGCAGTCTTTGTTCACGCCGTCAGCGTCTCCGCCTGGGCAGGAGCCTTGGTGCCGCTGTTCTTCGCTCTGCGGGAGGCCGACGCAATTACCGTGCTGCGCCAGTTCTCGCGTTGGATACCTGTCGTTGTTGGCTTGACCCTGCTCAGCGGTGGCATCCTGGCGGTGGTTCAGCTCGAACAGCCAGGCGCACTGATCTCGACCGGCTATGGCTGGGTTCTGCTGATCAAGCTCGCCTGGGTTGCAATCCTGCTGGGCCTGGCCGCCATCAACCGCTACCGCCTCACGCCCCTTGTCCTGTCTCGAACGGGCATCGCCGCCAAGACGATGCGGCGCATGATCGCGGCCGAAACCTTGCTGGTGTTCCTTGTCCTTGGCACCGTTGCGACCTGGCGCTTCACGCCGCCGCCGCGGGCACTTCTCGATGCGGCCGCGCCGCCTGCATCGGTCCACATTCACACGGCCAAGGCGATGGCGGACATCCGCATCTCGCCTGGACGTGCGGGGCCAGCCTCCATTTCGATTTCACTGCTCGACGGGGAGTTTGGACCGCTCACGGTCAAGGAAGTTCGCTGCGTCATGTCGAACCCGTCGGCCGGGGTCGAACCGATCGAGCGTCAGGCCGTCCGGTCGAGCGACGGCGCCTGGCATGTCGACAGCCTCGTCATTCCCATCGGTGGTCGGTGGACCATCGAACTCGAAATCCTGGTCTCCGATTTCGAGATGATCCGCCTCGGTGAGACCGTGGAGATCAAGCCATGACGACTGACATGACGCGCCGGGACCTGACAGCACTGGCCGCGACAGGGGCGCTCTCGGGCTTGTTCGGACATGTGCGCGCGGCCGAGGCACAACCTGCGGCAAYGGGTTCCGCGCCGATGCGCGTCGCGATGCTTGTCCACCCGGATATGGTCCTGCTCGATCTCGTCGGTCCGCTGACGGTGTTCTCGCTTCTGCAGGCTGAAACTCATCTGGTCTGGAAGGGCAGGGCAGCCGTCACCAGCGATGTGAAACTGCCGGTCACGCCAACAACGACATTCTCCGAATGCCCCCGCGATCTCGACGCCCTGTTCGTCCCCGGCGGGTTGAAGGGCAGTGTCACCCTGRTGGGGGATAGCGAGGTGCTGGGTTTCCTCGCCGAACGCGGCGCGCAAGCTCGTTATGTCACAAGCGTCTGCACCGGCTCTCTGCTGCTCGGAGCCGCGGGACTGTTGAAGGGCTATCGAGCGACCTCGCACTGGTATGTCCGGGATCTACTGCCTTTGATGGGCGCAAAGCTCCAGACTGATCGCGTCGTGATCGATCGCAACCGGATGACTGGCGGAGGTGTGACGGCCGGACTGGATTTCGGATTGACGCTCGCTGCTGCGCTCGTGGGTGAGGAAACCGCACGCCACATCCAGCTCGTCCTTGAATACGACCCGCAACCGCCCTTCGATTCAGGCGCGCCTGAGCGTGCGGACAAGACGAATGTCCAAGATGTCCTCGCGCGCCGGTCACCGCTGATTGCAATGGCGAAGGCACAGGCCGAACAGGCGAGGTCACGCCTCGCGCTCTGAAGCACCGGCGCGAATTCCATGTTCGAGGACGAACCGCTTGCGTAACGTCCCCGGCAACAAGCGCACCACATCATCGGACCGGACATCATGTCTGGTCCGATGATCTAACCTTGTGTTTGCATCGCCTTTCCCGAAAGCCGCAATCTACATTTCGGGCCAATGCTTTAGGTCCACGATATGCGAGCGGGATGGGTGAATATCTCGAAGCCGTCGCCGCGTGCGATCCCGATCAGCGTCATTCCGGCATCGGCTGCCGTCCGTATGGCCAGCGCCGAGGGAGCGGAGACGGCAGCGAGAATTGGTAGTCGAGCGATGGCAGCTTTCTGAACCATCTCGACCGAGATGCGGCTGGTGAGGACACCGATGCCGGTATCGGCCTCGCGCTTCTGGCGGGCGAGTGCCCCGACCAGCTTGTCGAGGGCATTGTGCCTGCCCACGTCTTCGCGCAGGACAGCAAGGCCTTGGTGGCGCTCCCAGAGAGCGGCAGCATGCACTGCGTGCGTCTGACGATTCAGCGTTTGCTGGCCCGAGATCGATTGAACCGCCATCATGATCTCCTCAGGAGAGAAATTCAGGCCGAGCGGAACCGAATGCAGAGGCCGTATCGCCTCGGAGAGCTGCTCGATGCCGCACAAGCCGCAGCCGGTCGGTCCTGCCAGATAGCGACGGCGATGCTGGAGCTTCTCCGCAGGCGCATCAGCGAGCCAGATTTGCAACTCGATGCCGATCTCCTGCTCGATGATCGCAAGCGAGTGGATTTCATCCAGCGAGGGGATGATACCTTCGGTCAGGCTGAACCCGATCGCGAAATCCTCGAGATCATCGGGTGTCGCCATCATCACGGCGTAAGATGATCCGTTATAGGTGATCGCGATCGCAGATTCTTCCGGCACGGCGCGGCTGCTCGGAGCAAGGCCGCCATTTCGCCAGACCGTCGATTCTACCCGGAGGTGGCTCTCCATATCGATCGTCCTGCTGCGCCGACCGGAGATCGGACCGTCGCCTGCGAAAAATGGCACAGACCCACTGCCGTTGCGAGCGCCGCTGAGGAGGCATGGCGCGCTTCGTCCGAACAAGACGGAGAAGCGCGGGTGGGCTCGGCGCCCCAATGAAGCGCAGCGAGCGCTGGTCTGTATGTGACAGCGAAGCCGGAGCTCTCGTGGCACGGGCGCCTTCCAATCCGGACAGACCCTGGGTGCGCACTCATCATGTGCCGCGGCGAAAGTCGAAATTGACCTTGCTGGAGCATCTGGGACAAGATGAGGCGTGGTTACGGTCACGGCTCCCGAGTTTCGGGGCGCTCATCGACTGAATGCCGGACAAGGGCGCTCCTGGCGGGTGCTGTTGATCGCCTCGTCGCTGGTGCTCGCCAGCACGTCGAGCTTGGCCGAAGAGCTCAAGCCTTGGTTTGCCGAAACCACCCCAACACTCGTTCTCGACCGCCTCGACGGCGCTCGTATCGATCTGGCGGAGCTGCCCGGCGGTCCCGTGATCGTCCATTTCTTCGCGACATGGTGCGCCCCCTGCATCGAGGAGATGGCCTCGCTGAACGCACTCGCGGCTCAGCAGCCGGTCCAGCTCACGATCCTCGCCGTCGATGTCGGCGAGGTCGACGCCCGGGTCAGGACCTTCTTCCGCGAGCGCCCGGTTTCATTCCCCATCCTGCTGGACCGCGACCGCAGCGCGATGAAGGCCTGGCATGTTGAGGGATTGCCGACGAGCTTCGTGCTCGATCGCGACCTGAGCCCGGCCTTCAAGGCCGAAGAGCCGCTCGATTGGACGGGCCCGGCCGTCATCCCCGTGCTGACGCGACTGTCGCAGCGCAAGAACGGGACGCCGGCGGAACAGACGATCGATGGAAGCCAGAGCAGGGAGGAGATCCGATGATTACGCGTCGTGACATGCTGAAAACCGGTGCCGTGGTCGCAGCTGCGGGGTTTGTGGCTCCGCACCACGTCCTCGCCCAGGACGCCGTCTTTGCGCCTTCGCCCGGTGCCTGGCGCAATTTCGAGGTGCTGACCCGGCTCGAATTGCCGGCGAAGGGCAGGGCACAGGCCTGGATTCCGCTGCCATCAGTGCAGGAGGGCGAATGGATCAGGTTGGGTAAAAACGCCTGGCAGAGTAACGCTGCCTCGGCGGAGGTCGTCAGTGATCCCAAATATGGCGCGCAGTTGCTGCATGTTGTCTTCAAGGACGGTGAGGCAGCGCCCGCTATCGAGGTTCGCAGCAGTTTTTCGCTGCGCGACCGGGCCGAAGATCTCGGCGCAAGATCCCAGGCGCCAATTCTGAGCGCGGCCGAGCGCAGGCTTTATCTCGAGGCGACCGAGCTGATGCCCACCGACGGCATCGTCAAGGAGACTGCCGATAAGGCGATTGCCGGTAAGGCGAGCGACCTCGACAAGGCGCGAGCGATCTACGAATGGGTTGTCGTGAACACGTTCCGTGACGCCAGGACACGCGGTTGCGGTACCGGCGACGTCGCCTCGATGCTGCGCACCGGCAATCTTGGCGGCAAATGCGCCGATCTGAACGCACTCTATGTCGCGCTGGTACGTGCCGCGGGCATCCCGGCCCGCGACATCTACGGTATTCGCGTCGCGCCTTCGAAGTTCGGCTATGCCAGCCTCGGTGCCGGTTCCGCGACCATCACCAAGGCGCAGCATTGCCGAGCCGAGGTCTGGCTCGATGGCTATGGTTGGGTCGCAACCGATCCCGCCGATGTGCGCAAGGTCGTCCTGGAGGAGCCGCCAGGGAACAATGCAATCGACACGCCCAAGGTGGTGGCCGCGCGAAAGACGCTGTTCGGCGCCTGGGAGGGCAACTGGCTCGGCTACAACATGGCTCATGACCTGGAATTGCCGGGCTCGCGCCACAAGGTGGCATTCCTGATGTATCCGCAGGCTGAAATCGCTGGCGCGTTGCTCGACTGTCTCGATGCCGACACGTTCAAGTACACGATCAGGTCGGCCGAGATCACGGCTTAGTCGGCGAGGCGGATGGGGCGCTGCTCTTCTGGAGACTGGACCATGAGCGACACGATCGACCTTGACACTCCCGCTCCCCCCCGCCTGACCAGCCTGGCACATGGCGGCGGCTGTGGCTGCAAGCTGGCGCCGTCGGTCCTGCAGCAACTGCTTGCGGACCACCCTGCGGCAGGGCCTTACCGTCAGCTTCTCGTCGGCACGGAGACCGGCGACGATGCGGCGGTCTGGCAKATCGACGATGAGACCTGCGTCGTCGCGACGACGGATTTCTTCATGCCGATGGTCGACGATCCGCATGATTTCGGCCGGATCGCGGCGACCAATGCGATCTCGGATGTCTATGCCATGGGCGGCAAGCCGATCATGGCCTTGGCAATCCTCGGCATGCCCCTCGACAAGCTGCCGATCGAGACGACGCGCGAGATCCTGAAGGGCGGCGCCTCGATCTGCGCCCAGGCCGGCATTCCGGTCGCGGGCGGGCACTCCATCGATGCACCCGAGCCGATCTACGGACTTGCAGTGATCGGCCTGTTGAAGCTGCCGAACCTGCGCAGGAACAGCGGTGCGCGGCCGGGCGATGCGCTGATCCTGACCAAGGCATTGGGCGTGGGGATCTATTCGGCGGCCTTCAAGAAGGAGTTGCTGCCAAAGGCCGCCTATGACGAGATGATCGCCTCGACCACCCTGCTCAACCGCGTCGGCGCCGAACTAGCAGGGGATGGCGACGTCCATGCGATCACCGACGTCACCGGCTTCGGCATTCTCGGGCACGGGCTGGAGATGGCGCGCGGCTCGGGCGCGACCTTGCGGCTCCGCTTGGCTGAATTGCCCTTCCTCTCGCAGGCCGAGCAACTGGCACGCGACGGGCGCGTGACCGGTGCTTCGCACCGCAACTGGGCGAGCTATGGCGAGGGCGTCGCGCTACCGGCCGGACTGCCGGACTGGCAGCGCCATTTGCTCACCGATCCGCAGACCTCGGGCGGCCTCCTGGTCTCCTGTGCAGCAGGGAGGGCAGACGAGATTCTGTCCATGGTGAAGGCGGCTGGATATCCCTCCGCCCGCATCGTCGGAACAGTCGAGGCCGGCCCTGCGCGGGTGATCGTCAGCTAGATCATCGGACCGGATCTCGCATCCGCTCCGATGATCTGACCTTCCGCGTTTGCATCGGCCTTCCCGCAAACCGCAATTCGGGCCGTTTCCCTAGGTTTCATCGACCCGCATCCGGCGCCCCCAGACGTCGAAAAGCTCGCCGTGGTTCAGGACCAGCCGGTCGCGCTCCAATCCGTCTTCCAGCGAGCGCAAACGCGTGYGGGCGAGCGCGTCGTCGAGTGGGCCGCCCTTCTCTGCGCGGGTCGGAAAAAACGCGACGGCATCCCAGCTCACGCCGGCGCTGCGAAACATCAGGATGATGTCGCCCCAGTCGATCTCGTCGCCGATGACATGGACATAGGTGGAGCGCAGAGGCTCGACCTTCGGCTCGGCAATGCGGACCAGCACGATCAGCGCCGTGAACGGACCCTTTCGGAACGCTTTGGCGAGCCAGGCGTCGAAATCGGTACCCAGCCCTTTAGAAGTCGACACGCGGGGTCTCCGGCATATAGCGCTCGAACAGAGCGTAGAACTCCGTGCCGGTCTCCTCCCGGTACCAGTCCTCGAAGGCGAGCAGGGCGGCCTGCGAACCCCGACCGGGCGGCCCCTCGCTTGCGCTCATCTCGTCCTGTATCGCCTCGAAGACCGGCATCAGCCTGTCGAGGACGAGCGCCTGCCGCGGACCGATCTCGTCCCAGCCGAGCGCACTGGCGACGATGAACCTGGCGCGCGCAGTCGCCTTGTCGGGATCCTCTGCCTCGACGATGGCTTTGGTCGAGCTGCGCATCAGGTTGAGCCTGCGGAAGGCGTTGGCGCGTTCCCGGGCGAGCACCTCGATCCGCGTGGCCGCCTCGCGACGATACGCGTCCTCGGCCCGCCGGGCAGCTTCAGCCGCTTCCTCGAAGACCGCGATCAGGTTGAGGTCCGGCGCGTCTGTGTCTTCGGTCATGGCGCCTCAGTGAGCTGGCGGAAGAGAATGGGAGTCGAACCCACCAGAGACCGTCTGACGGCCCCTCCCGGATTTGAAGTCCGGACGCCCCACCGGGGACGCTTCTCCTCCATTCGACGCATCAACCGTCAGCGGACCGAACAGGTCGAGCCGCTGACGGTTGATGCGCCTGAGATCGCCGCGGCGGATTGTGACGCCATGGCGATCGAAGAATTCAAGGATCTGGATCGCGACCTTGCGGCCGTTATCGAGCCTGTCGCGAAACTGCGCGGCGTTGAACCCGGCCGGGTCGCGTGCCGCGAGGTCTGCCGCGACGCCGACCATTTCGGAGACCGTATCGCGCAGGAAGAAGTGGTCAAGTGCGAGCTCGTGGACATCGCCGCGACGCCCGGCAAGGCGGAACAGGCGGCGGATATCCTCCTCGCGGCAACCCAGGATCTGGGCGACGTCGCGTACGCGGGGCGGGCGGAAGCGCTCGCCGCTGCCGATCAACGGCGCGACGCGTGCCCAGAGCGCCTCATCCTGCGGCGTCAGCCTGACTTCGTGCTCGGGCCGCCTGATCCAGKAACCGATGACGACGAGTTCACCGGCATGCGCCAGCCGGGTCAGCGCCGTGCGGAAGACGGCGGCAGGCAAGCGCGGCGTCACGGCCAATCGCAGCCTTTCCAGCCCCATTCCCGGCTGGTCGGGGTGGTCGGCGTGATAGGCTTTCAATATCTCGATCACCGAGCCGGAGAGGTTCTTCCAGCTCTGCGGGAGCATGACCGAAGCACCGATTGGCACAAGGCCGAGCCTGACCGCCAGTGCCTCGGACTGCCCGGGCCCGAGCGCGCGGTCACGCGCGAAGGCCTCCAGCTCGGCATGATAGGGTGGCTCGTCGAGCAGCCTTGCCAGCGCCTCCGCATCGTCGGTCTCGGCTAGGGCGAACAGCTGGGCCTGCCTCTCCGGGCTTCGGCGCCGACGCTCCGGCGCGCGCAAGTCGAGGAAGCGGCCACCGCCGATCGTCCGTGAGGCGCTGGTGTCGCGCAGCACGAAGCGATMAAGCGTGGCGGCCGCAATCGGGCTGTCGAGCACGAGCTGTACCAGCGCCGTCGCGCCGGGCGCGATCTCGCCGCCAAGCAGGACGATGCGGGCGCCCACCTCGGTCGCCGCATGGTGCAGCCGCACCGGTTGCCACATCGCCAGCGGCTTCTTCTCGGATGCGACGATTGTGAGTTCGGCGTCGATCCGCGTGGCCGGAGCATGCAGATGCGAAGCGACAATCATATCGCCACGATGGATCGCGTCCTTTGATATCTCCGACCCCGCGAGATTGAGAGCACAGCGATCGCCGGCCGTACCTCGCTCAGTGGGGAGGTTCTGGGCGTGGATCGAGCGCACGCGTGCCGGGATGCCTGAAGGGGAGACAATGATGCTGTCGCCGACCGCGACTGCTCCCGAGAGGACCGTACCGGTAACGACCGTGCCGGCGCCGGAGAGTGTGAAGCAGCGATCCACGGCCAGGCGGAAGGCGCCATCGCCACGGCGCATATGCGAGGATTGGGCTCGTTCGCTCAGCCGCGCGGCAAGCTCGGCGATACCCGACCCGGTCACGGTCGAGACCGGCAGGATCGGTGCGTCAGGGAATGGCGTATCAGCAAGCAGCATACCGATCTCGCTGTGCAACGCGGCGAGGCGCGCCGCTTCGACGAGGTCGGATTTGGTGATCGCGACGACGGCTTGGCCAATGCCGAGCAAGCGGGCGATGTCGACATGCTCGCGCGTCTGCGGCATCACCCCGTCATCGGCCGCCACGACGAGCAGCAGCAGATCGATGCCGGAGGCGCCGGCCAGCATCGTGTGCACGAATTTCTCGTGACCAGGCACATCGATGAACCCGACGATCCGGCCATCCCGCTGCGGCCAAAAGGCAAAGCCGAGCGTGATGGTGATGCCACGCTCCTTCTCCTCCTTGAGACGATCGGTATCGACGCCGGTGAGGCGTTTCACCAGCGAGGTCTTGCCATGATCGATATGGCCCGCCGTGCCGATGATCATGGCGCGGCCTCTTCGGGCGCGACGGCCGCGCGCGCTGCCTTGATGAAGGGGGCGGCGAGCAGGCTGCCGCAGCGCTCGGCGTCCAGCAGGAGGCAGAGAGCGCGGGCAGCATCTTTCGTGACGCCTTGGCCGAGCAGTGTCGCGGCGCCGAGCATGGCCTTCGCGTCGGCGTCGCCGGCTTCGGCGCCGCGCTGCCACCACTGCGCCGCCAGCACCGGATTCCGCTCTACGCCGAGCGCCTCGTGATGCATMATCCCGAGCCGGGTCATGCTGGCAGCGATCCCGGCCCCGGCCGCGGCTTCCGCCCAGCGCAGGGCGTCGGGCAGGTCGGCCGCACTGCCGCTCTCAAGGAGCATCCAGGAGAGCATGTCCTGCGCCGGCGCATCACCCTGTTCGGCCGCGAGCCGGTAGAGCCGGGACGCCTCGGCGTCGCTTTGCGCGACGCCGTCACCCTTGAAATGCAGAGCAGCGAGATTGCGCTGGCCGACCGCATCGCCGCTTTCGGCCGAGAGCGAGAGCCAGCGCAGCGCGAGCGCCGGATCGGGCTCGACGCCCAGTCCCTCGGCGAAGCAGGCGCCGATATTGTTCTGGGCGCGCGCCAGGCCGGCATGAGCGAGCGGACCCCAGATGGCCAGCGCCGCACCGTAATCTCCACGCTCGACCGCCGCCGCGGCGGCAGCCATCGCCGTAGTGGTGTCGGCCGGCGGCGACCGGTCGCGACGGAGGAGGCGGTCAAGCAAGGGCATCGCCGGCCTCGGGATTCAACAAGCGCAATTGGCCGATGAAGGCGTCCTCGTCCTCCAGGCAGCGCAGGTCGAAGACCAGCGCGCCTTGAGCGATGCGCCCGATCACGGGCAGGGGTAGGGCGCGAAAGGCGGCGGCGAGTTTGTCCAGCGCCGCGCCGGAGGCCTTGCCGGATGGCTTCATCGTGATCCCGGCGCTCGGCAGCGTTTCGAGCGGCAGCGCGCCTGAGCCGATCTGGCTGGAGCAATCGGCGATTTCGACGATCCAGCCGGAGCCAAGAACGTCGGCGACGTGCGGCTGCACGCGCTCGGCCAGGATGCGCAGTGCGGCTACAGGGCGCGTGAACAAGCGCAGCGTCGGCAGCCTGTCGGCCAACCGGTCGGGGTTGCGGTAGAGCTTCAACGTGGCTTCAAGCGCAGCAAGGCGCAGCTTGTCGAGGCGCAGGGCGCGCTTGAGCGGGTTCTTCGCGAGCTGGGCCACCAGTTCCTTGCGACCAGCGATGAAGCCGGCCTGCGGCCCGCCGAGCAGCTTGTCGCCCGAGAAGGTGACGAGGTCCGCGCCGCCCTTCAGTGCATCCTGCACCGTCTTCTCATGGCGCAGCCCCCAGCGCGCGAGGTCGATCAGGGTGCCGGAGCCGAGATCATCGACGAAGGGGAGGTCATGCTGATGCGCCAGCGCCGCAAGCTCTGCGGGCTCAACGGCAGCGGTGAAACCCTGCACCATGTAATTCGATGTATGGACCTTCATGATCAGCCCCGTCGCGGAGCCGATTGCCTCGGCATAATCGCGCAGATGCGTCCGGTTGGTCGTGCCGACCTCGCGCAGGATCGCGCCGGCACGCGCCATGATGTCGGGCATGCGGAAGGCGCCGCCGATCTCGATCAGCTCGCCGCGCGAGACGATGGCCTCGCGGTCCCGGGCGAAGGTGTTGAGCACGAGCAGCACGGCCGAGGCGTTGTTGTTGACGAGCAGCGCGTCCTCGGCCCCCGTCAGTTCGCGGACGAGGTCGCGGACATGCGCGTCGCGCTCGCCGCGCTTGCCGGCCTCGATGTCGTATTCGAGGTTGGTCGGGGAGCGCATCGCCGTGATGACGGCGTCGATCGCCTCCTCCGCCAGCAGGGCGCGGCCGAGATTGGTGTGCAGCACCGTGCCGGTGAGGTTGATGACCGGTCGTTGCGACGGCCGCTCCTGATCCTCCAGGCAAGCCAACGCGCGCTCGGCGATCKCCTTGACGGGGGCAGGGTGGGGCGGTTCAGTTTGCCGCATCCGCTCCAGAACCTGACGGACAGCCCGTGTGGTCGCCGGTCGGCCGTGGCGTGCAAGGGCGAGCTCGCAATGCGGACTGCGTAGCACCTCATCCACCGATGGCGGGCGGAAGCGTTCGGGTCGGTTCATCAGGCTCCCTCCGGGAGACGCATGATCAGTAGCCGAGCAGGAAAGGGTTTACGCCAGCACGGCGCCATCCTGCTTCCGAGACCAGAAGGTCGAGGCCGAGGCTCGCGACATCGTCGGCCACTGGCTCCAACTCCGCATCCTTCCGTTGGTTCAGGATCTTCAGGTAGGTCCGGCACTCGTCGCAGGTCTCTGCCTTGATCGTGTCAGCGATCCCTTCGATGGCCTGATAGGCGATGCCCTTGGTCGAGCCGCAGGAGACGCATTTCACCCGGACATGGTTCCACTGCGTTGCGCAAAGCGAGCACTGGACATAGCGAACACCTTCGATGTTCGCCGTGGCCATGACCGCGCTGGCGACAGGCGGGCCGCCGCAGCACGKGCAGACGCCGTCGGCGACGGGCTGGGGCAGGGTGGCGTCGAGCAGCGCAGCGCGTAGAGCCCCAACGACTTGCAGGGCCGCAGCCGCGAAGATGTGTTCGGCGGCAGTCTCTGCAGGCACGGCGTCGTCGAGCACGGCTGCGAACATGGTACCGCGGGCGGCGCTGTCCGCTTCCTTCGCCCGGTTCAACGCGGCGCGAGCAAGCTCCGGCATGATGACGTCTTCGAGCAGAACGAGAAGCCCTCCGAAACAAGTGGACGTCGCCTCGTCCAAGGCCAACTCCGTACGCGGCAGCAGAGGCATCGCGTTGGCCGCTCGGCTCCGTTGTTCGGCGAGGGAGGGCATCGAGGGCGGAGCGATCACGCCCGCCAACTGCTCCTGGGCGGTTGAGAGCGCCGCAAGGAAGGTCAGATAGGGCTGGAGCTGGTGCCCCGGTGCCAGGGCTGCGAAGCGCATGGCGCGCAGCCCGAACATCAAGCGTGGGTCTGGAAGCCGGACGAAGGGGGGCTTGTCGCGTTCGGCGATGCCGACATCTTCAAAGGTCGCAAAATCCTGGCTGTCACTCATCAAGTATCAACCTCACGAACCCCACGGGCCACGTCGAGGCGGAGCAGCCGAAGCTGCCCCGCGAAATTCTATTCCGCCGGACCTATGCCATGACGGCGCGGGGGCACCTGCCGCTCGTCGATGACGCCCTTGCGGGCCTCGCGCCGGAGCCAGAGCCGATGATGCCGGAAGGCCCAGCCACCCGTCACCTTGCCCTCCGTCATCGCGTTGATCGTGCCGCGCACATAGAAGCCGGCATAGATATGGACGATGACGACCAGCAGCATCGCGATTGCCGCGAGCGCATGCACGATATGGGCGAAGCGCTGCTGTTCGATGGTGAAGCTGGTTCCGAAATACTCGTACCAGATCATCAGACCTGTCCCGAACAGGACGAGGATCATCAGCGTCATCAGCCAGAAGACGAGCTTTTGCGCTCCGTTATACTTGCCGATTTCGGGGAGATTCTCCTCGCGACCGGCCATCACATCGCCGATATGGCGCATCCATTCTGTATCGACACGGGTCCAGAAATTGTAGCGGACCATCTGGACGAACAGTATGGCAAAGCTCAGCAGCAGCACCACGCCGATCCAGGGATGCAGCATCCGTGTATTCGAGCCTCCACCGAAGAAGCTCGACAGGAAGAACAGCGACGGGTGAAACAGGGCGGCCCCGCTGAGCGCAAGCAGGATCAGGGAGATCGCCGTCACCCAGTGATTGACGCGCACGCGGCCGGGGTAGCGGTCGACGGTCGTGCGCTCTTCCTCACGCCTCACGGCCACGGGCTGCCTCCTCGTCGATCAGATGCTCGGCCTCGCGATCTTCCGCACGGCTGACATCGTTACGTCTTGCGACGGTCGCATGGACGAAGGCGAACATGGCGGCGAAACCCACGACAGCCATGCCGGTATATTTGGTCAGTCCCTTCCAGAGCTCAACGACCTGGCTGATCCTGGGGTTCTGCGGAAGGTTGGCATAGAGCTGCGGCCTGTCGGCATGGTGCAGCACGTACATCACATGCGTGCCGCCGACGCCCGGCGGATCGTAGATGCCGGCATTCTTGAAGCCGCGGGACTTCAGGTCGGTGATCCGGCCCTCCGCATAGTTCAGCATCGCGGCCTTGGTGCCGAAGACGATCGCGCCGGTGGGGCAGGCCTTGGCGCAGGCCGGCGCCTGGCCAACCGAGACCCGGTCGGAACAGAGCGTGCACTTATAGGCCTTGTGATCGGTCTGGCTGATGCGCGGGATGTTGAAGGGGCAACCCTTCACGCAATAGCCGCAGCCAATGCAGTTCTCCGAGACGAAGTCGACGATACCGTTATTGTACTGAACGATGGCGCCGGGGGCGGGGCAGGCCTTGAGGCAGCCCGGATCGGCGCAATGCATGCAACCATCCTTGCGGATCAGCCATTCCAGATTGCCGCTCTCCGCATTTTCCCATTCCGTGAAACGCATCAGCGTCCAGGTATTCGGCGTCAGATCGTGCGGGTTGTCATAGACGCCGATGTTGAAGCCGACCTCCTCGCGCAGGTTGTTCCATTCAAGGCATGCCGCCTGGCATGCCTTGCAGCCGATGCATTTCGAGACGTCGATAAGCTTCGCGACCTCGAAATCATGCCGAACATCCGGCGGCCTGAAGGTCGTGGCCGAGATGCGGGCGAAGTCCTGACTCTGCAATCCTGCCATCGCCGCCTCCTCAGCTCGTGACCGGCCCGTTGCTCGGCTCGACATTCACCAGGAACGCCTTGAACTCGGGCGTCTCGATGTTGGCGTCGCCGACGAACGGAGTGAGGCTGTTGGGGCCGAAACCCTTCCTTGCCGCACCGGTGAAGCCCCAATGGAGCGGGATGCCGACGATATGGACCGTCTTGCCGTCGCAAATCATCGGCTTGATGCGCTTGGTCACAACGGCCTTCGCATGCACGGAACCACGGTTGGACGAGACCTTCACCCAGCTGCCAGGCTGGATGTTCTTCTCCGCGGCCAGTTGTTCGCTGATCTCGACGAAGAACTCCGGCTGCAGCACCGCATTGACCCAGACATGCTTGGTCCAGAAGTGGAAGTGCTCGGTCAGGCGGTAGGATGTTGCCGCATAAGGGAACTTGTCCGAAGTGCCGAGCGCCGCCAGATCGTCCTTGAAGATGCGAGCGGCGGGGTTGCCGCGGATCTTGGGCGCCATGACATTGGTGACCGGGCTTTCGAACGGCTCGTAATGGGCCGGGAAGGGGCCGTCTTTCATCATGCCCCGCGAGAACAGCCGCGCGGTGCCCTCAGGGTTCATGATGAAGGGGCCGACATCCCGCGGCTTGGCGGCCGGCGCGATGTCCGGCACGTCGAACCCGGTCCAAGTGCTGCCATTCCACTCGATCAGCCTGCGCTTGGGATCCCACGGCTTTCCGTCGATATCGGCGGAGGCGCGGTTGTAGAGGATGCGCCTGTTGGCCGGCCAGGCGAACGCCCAGTTGGCATAGGCGCCGGTATTGCCGGGGTCGCTCGTATCCCGGCGGGCCATCATGTTGCCCCGCTCGGTCCAGGAGCCCGAATAGATCCAGCAGCCGCAGGCCGTCGATCCGTCATCGCGCAGCTGCCCKAACGTATCGACCAACTTGCCCTTCTCCAGCACGATCTTGCTCGGATCGACCGGGTCGGTGACGGTCGAGACGACGTAGCCGTTCATCTCCTTCGCCAGCTCGTCCGGCATCGGATCGTCCGGTATCCGATAGGGCCAGTGCAGGTTGAGGATC
The DNA here is from genome assembly GCF_056396265.1 of Allobosea sp. 05T422_2. Classification (NCBI taxonomy): domain Bacteria; kingdom Pseudomonadati; phylum Pseudomonadota; class Alphaproteobacteria; order Hyphomicrobiales; family Alloboseaceae; genus Allobosea; species Allobosea sp. 05T422_2. The sequence goes on from NZ_JBFTLD010000144.1 coordinate 15,302, forward strand.
GGATCAGGGAAGGCGCCGCCTTCCTTCTGGTAGAGCGCCCGCAAGCGGAGATGGAGCTGCCCCATGATCCAGGTGTCGCTCTTGGCCTCGCCGGGAGGTTCGGCTCCCGGCCAGTGCCATTGCAGCCAGCGGCCGGAGTTGACGAGCGAGCCCTCATCTTCTGCGAAGCAGGTCGTCGGCAGCTCGAACACCTCGGTCTGGATGGCCTCGGGCTTGACGTCGTTGAAGACGCCCTCGTCCTTCCAGAAACGCGATGTCTCCGTCTGCAACGGGTCCATCACGACGAGGAATTTCAGCTTGGAGAGCGAAGCCGTGACCTTGCCCCGATTAGGGAAGGACAGCAGCGGATTGAAGCCCTGGCAGAAATAACCGTTCACCTTCCCCTGGTTCATCAGTTCGAAGGTGCGCAGCACGTCGTAGCCCGGCACGTCGAGCTTCGGCAGCCATTGATAGGCGAAATCGTTCTCCGGCGTCGCCGCATTGCCCCACATCGACTTCAGGAAGCTCACCATGAACTTCTTGTAGTTCTGCCAGTAGCTCATCTGGTTGGGGCGCAGCGGCTTGAAGCCGCGCGTGCTCATATAGGT
>NZ_JBFTLD010000145.1:0-15800 GCF_056396265.1 Allobosea sp. 05T422_2
GCTGCTGGCCGCCGGACAACTGGTGGGGCCGCCTTTCAGCCATGCTGCGCGGCAGTTCGACAATGTCCATCAGCTCTGCAATCCGGGCATCCCGGTCGGTCTGGTTCCGCGTCAGCCCAAAGCCGATATTCTCTGCGATGCTGAGATGCGGGAACAGGGAGCCGTCCTGCGTCACGACGCCGATCCCGCGCAGATGCGCGGGGACGCCCAACCCGCCATCGACGATGATCTCGTTGCCGATGGTCACGGTGCCCGCGGCGGCCGTCTCGAAGCCCGCGATGATGCGCAGCAGGGTCGTCTTGCCCGATCCCGAGGGGYCGACGATCGCGGTCCGTATGCCGGGCGCGACCGAGAAGCTGATATCGTCGAGGGCAAGCGTCGCGCCGTACTGCTTGCTCAGGCCGGAAACGGTCAGGACGCTCACAGGCCGTTCGCCTTTCGCGACTGCCGGTGCAGCATCACGGCCATCGGGATGGAGAGGATGATCATCAGGACCGCATAGGGCGTCGCCGCGACATAGTCGATCTCGCCGGTCAGCGACCAGAACTCCGTCGCCAGCGTCCGCGTCCCATTGGGCGAGAGCAGGAGCGTGGCGGTCAGCTCCGTGGTGATGCCAAGTCCGACCAGCGCCATCGCCGCGCCAAGCCCAGGCGCGGCCAGGCGCAGCGTGACCTGCAGCACCGCCAGCAAGGGCGGCCGCCCGAGCGCCGAGGCTGCCCATTCGAGCTCGACCGGCACCTGCGCGAGGCTGCCGCGCAGACCGACCAGCGCGCGCGGCAGGAAGATCAGCGCATAGGCGACGAGCAGCATGAACCAGCTCTGGTACAAGGGCAGCGCCACGCGGACCGTGATCGTGACCAGCGCGAGCGCGACGACGATGCCCGGCAGCGAGCCGACATAGACATGGCAGGCTTCGAGCCGCCGTTGCCAGAGCCCCGGCCGCCGCACGCACAGCCAGGCGATCGGGATGGCGGCAGCACTCGTGAGGGCGGCGCCGGCCACGGCATAGAAGACGGTCGTGCCGAAGGCGCCGGCGAGATCGGAGATCCGCCAGGCGTCCGCTCCGCCGAGAACGAGCCAGCGTCCGAGCGTCAGGCTGGGGACGCCGAGCGAGAGCAGTGCATAGGTGAGAAGCAGGCCGAGGCACGGCAGCGTCCAGATTCGGCCGGGCTTCAGCCGGGGAGCCGTACGCGGCGCCCCACTGCCGACGCGAGCCTGACGTTCACGGCCGCGCAATGCTCGGTCGAGCACCAGCAGGCCGAGACAGCACAGCACCAGCACGCCGGCCAGCATGTTGGCTGCGGGACCGTTATAGCTCGACTGGAACTGGTCGATGATCGCCGTTGCGAAGGTGTCGAAGCGGATCATCGCGAACAGCCCGTATTCGGCCAGCAGGTGCAGGCCGATCAGAAGTGCTCCGCCGGAAACCGGGAGGCGCAGCTGCGGCAGCACGACCTGGGTGAAGACCTGGCGGGGCGAGCGTCCGAGGGAGGTCGCAATCTCTTCCAGCGCCGGGTCGAGCCGGCGGAGCTGCGCGACCACGGGCAAATAGATGAAGGGCGTATAGGCCAGTACGGAGATCAGGGTCGCGCCGGGCAGGCCATGGAGGTGGGGGGCAAAGCTCGCCCAGGCATAGCCCTGGACGAAGGCCGGTACCGCCAGGGGCGCGACGGCAAGCCATGACCAGGCGCGTGCCCCGGGGATCGTCGTCCTCTGGGTGAGCCAGGCGAGCAGGATGCCGAGCGCAGCCGCGGCCGGGACGACGCAGAGCTCGAGCAGCAGCGTGTTCAGCAGGAGTTCGCCGACGCGCGCGCGGAAAACCAGCGCGACGACCGTGTCCGCGCCKGTCTGAATGGTGATCGCGATCAGGAACGCGAGCGGTGCCAGGCAGAGCAGGGCGACAAGCGCGGCTGCAACCGTCACGGCCTCGTTCAGGCGCCCGTGCAGCGGCCGCAGGGCTGGGTGTCTCTGCAGCGACGTGCTGACAGCGGGCTCGGATACCGTGCTCATAAGATTCTCGATTTGCACGGGCAGCGATGGCGGCTCGCTGCCCGGCAGAGGGGCTGTCAGAGCAGCCCGGCCTTGGTCATGAGTTCGGTGACCGCCTTGCTGTCAAGCTTGGACGGTTCGACCTTCGGCGCTTCGAGTTGCGGCAGGGGCACGAGCTTGGGGTTGGATTCCGCGCCCTTGGCGACGGCATACTCGAAGGAATCCCCGGTCCTCAGGATGTCCTGGCCACCCTTGCCGGCGACCCATTTCACGAAGGCCTCGGCCTCCGGCTTGTGCTTGCTCGAGGCCAGCACACCGGCGCCGGAGACGCTGACGAAGGCGCCTGGATCCTGGTGCCGGAAATAATGCAGCGCGACATTGCCGCTGTTCTCGGCGGTCTTCGCCTGATCGCCGAAGAAGTAATAGTGGTAGATCACGGCGCCTTCGACTTCGCCCGTATTCACCGCCTTCATCGCGACGCTGTTGCCGCGATAGGGCTTGGAGCCCGCCTTCATCGCCTTGAGCCAGGTCGCGGTCTCCGCCTCGCCCTTGAGGACGAGCATCGCACCCACGATTGCCTGGAAATCGGCGCCGGACGGCGAGGCGCCCCAGCGATCCTTCCAGGCCGGTGAGGCCAGATCCATGATCGACTTCGGCAGCTTGTCCTCGCTCAGCTTCGTCTTGTCATAGGCGAAGACGGTCGAGCGGGCCGCAACGCCGAGCCATTTTCCATTGGCCGGACGCAGCGCGTCGGGGACGAGGTCGAGCGTGGCGGGCGAGAGCGGGGCGAACAGGCCGGCATTGTCGACCAGCACCATCGCGGGCGAGTTCTCGGTGATGAAGACATCGGCCGGGGAGGCCGCGCCTTCCTGGACGATCTGGTTGCCGAGCTCGGTATCGCTGCCCTTGCGGAGCGTCACCTTGATCCCGGTTTCCTTGGTGAAGGCGTCCGACCAGGCGCGCGTCAGGCTCTCATGCTGGGCGTTGTAGACGACGATTCCCTCGGGGCTGGGGGCCGGCGCCGCCTGGGCGAGCGCAAAGCTCGAAACCCCGGACGAGAGGATGCCCGCCATCAGGGCGGACGCCAGATGTCGGAAGGAGAAAGCCATGGCGTGTCTCTGGGTTGAAATCTTTCGGCGCGACAGTTGATGTCGTGCGAATACGTATTGGCATCAAAAATATCGCTGTCAACGAAGATGACAGTTATTAGAATCCATCTAAACTGAGGTTTGGAAAGGTAAGGTAATTTGCCGACAGCTTACTCTCTGTATTAACCACTGTTTGCTGTGCGTGATGTCGTAAGGTTGTCTTACAGAAGACGGTACTTCACGAATCCGTCACCACCATCGCCAGCCGGTCGCGCCTTCAAATCAGCTGGCAGTTTTCCTGCCGCGGCTGGCGAAGTCAGGAAGGTGACGTTCACGCCGGCCGGAAGTGCTACTAGCGACCAGTTGCCATCGGCCTTGGGTTCGATCGTTTTCTTCTCGATGATGTAGCGTATGATCACGTCGCGGTTGAGATCGGGCGCCTCCAGCACCACGGTCGTCCTGGTGCCGGGAAAGTTCCCGCCGCCCGAGGCGCGGTAGTTATTGGTCGCGATGATGAACTYGGCCTGGTCGTCGATCGGCTTGCMGGCATAGGCGAGGTCGACGATGCGGCGAGCGTCGCGCGCGACAAGCGCGCCATTGCCGTCATAGCGTGAGGGCTGCGTCACATCGATCCGGTAGGTCACGCCGTCGATCACATCGAAATTGAAGGGGGGGAAGCCCGGGTCGATCAGCGGCTGCTCCTCGGTCTTGGCCGGGTCGATGCGGTTGAAGATGCCGGCCGAGCGCTCCAGCCACTCGCGCACCTCGGCGCCGGTGATCTTCACCACCTGCACGGAGTTCGGGTACAGGTAGATATCGGCGACGTTCTTGATCGCGATCGGGCCGGCCGGGATATCCGTGTAGAAGCTCGGCCCCGCGCGGCCGCCGGACTTGAAGGGCGCGGCCGCAGAGAGCACGGGCAGCCCCTTCCACTGCGTCTGCGCCATCAGGCCTTCCACATAGGCCGTCTGTGCCTCGGCCACGATCTGGACCGAGGGATCGTCGGCAACCAGCGCGAAATAGCTGTTGATCGGGCTCGCGGTGGAGCCGACCGGCTCGCGCATATAGATCAGCGTCGCCTCGTGATCGGCCTTCACGGTTGCGAGCACCGATTGTTCGGTGGCGGCCTTCGATACGATCTTGCGGTCCGGCGTGCGCTCGAAGATCGGGCGCGGTTCGACCTTGAAGGCGGCAACCTTCCAGCGCCCGTCGCGCTTTTCCAGTTCGAGATCGATCAGTCCGAGATGCGACCCCCAGAAGCCGGGCTGGCAGGCCGGCTTGCCGTGCAGAGAGCCCAGCTTGTTGTCGACGCCCTCGATGCCGTCAAAGGCCTTGCCGCCGGGGAAGACCAGATGCTGGTGACCGGTCAGGATCACGTCGATGCCGTCGAGCTTGGCGAGATGCAGCGCCGCATTCTCCTCCATGCCCTTGCGAACGCCGCCTGCGATGCCGGAATGACAGAGTGCGACGACCAGATCGGGACCGGCCCTGAGCAGATCGGGCAGGTGCTTGCGGGCCGCATCGACGATGTCCGTCGCCACCAGCTTGCCGTCGAGATTGGCCTTGTCCCATTGCATGATCTGCGGCGGCACGAAGCCGATCACGCCGATCTTGAGCAACTGCTTCTGGCCGGCCTCGTCCTCGAAGCTCTGGTCGAGCATGATCCAGGGGTCGATCAGCGGTGCGCCTTCGGGGCGCGTGACATTGGCGCAGACCAGCGGGAATTCCGCCTTGGCGAGGCCGCTCTCGAGGAACGGCAGGCCGTAATTGAACTCGTGATTGCCGAGCGTGCCGCAGGCATAGGGCAGGGCGTTCATGGCAGCGAGCATCGGGTGCGTCTCGCCGGGCTTCAGCCCCTTCTTGTAGGCGATGAAGTCGCCGAGCGAAGAGCCCTGCAGGAAGTCGCCATTGTCGAACAGGATGCTGTTCCTGGCCTCCGCCTGCGCCAGCTTGATCAGGCTCGCCGTCTTGGCGAGGCCGACCGTGTCGTCGGCGGCGTCACGAAAATAATCGTAGGGCACGACATTGACATGGAGATCGGTGGTCGCCAGCACGCGCAGCTTGAGCTTCGCGGAGCTCTGCGCAGCGAGGCCGGAAGGCAGCGTCGCTGCGGCGGCCATGGCTGCTCCGGCCTTCAGGGTTTCACGGCGGCTGAATTCGGTTGCGCGTAACATCGGACCCAGCCTCTGGTGATCTGTTCTGAACGTCGCGAGGCTAGAGCRTGCTGCGAAAGAGTAGCAACGGTTTTTCGCATAGACCATGCTCTAAACTATTAGAGTCGATGACGTTTCCTGCGTTTGGATGATTTCGTCCAAACGCAGCTTGGGCTAGCATCGTGCCGGGCGCATGCCACGCCAAAGATGAGGGGCGGCTCGCGGTTCTCCCGCCGCGCTTGCCTGGACGCGTCGGCCGATGGCAGGCTTTGCCAGGAGGGCGTCCGCATGATCCTGATCGGCCAGTATGATTCCCCCTTCGTACGGCGCGTCGGCATCGCATTGAGGCTGTACGAACTGCCCTTCGAGCATCGGCCCTGGTCGGTCTTCGGCGATGCCGAGAAGATCCGGCCCTACAACCCGCTGACGCGCGTGCCGACGCTCGTGCTGGATGACGGCCTCGTGCTGGTCGAAAGCCACGGCATCCTCGACTATCTCGACGGTCTCGTCGCCGCCGAACGCCGGCTGTTCCCGGTTACGGAACCGGCCCGGCACCGGGCGGTACGCACGGCCGGGCTGGCGATGGGCTTCGCCGAGAAGGCCGTCAGCCTGTTCTACGAGTTGAAGCTGCATCGGGAGGTGTCGCAGGTCTGGGCCGAGCGCTGCCACGCCCAGATCCTCGCGACGCTGTCCGTGCTGGAGACAGAGCGCAGCCAGCACAGTGCAAGCGGTGCGTTCGCCGGGCGTGTTGGGCACGCCGATATCGCACTCGCAGTGGCCTGGCGATTCCTGATGGAGGCCCATCCCGGGATCGCCTCKCCCGGTGACTACCCGACGCTTGCCGCCGAGGCCGCACGGTTGGAAGCGCTGCCGGTCTTTCAGKCGATCGCGCWGCCCTTCATTCCACCGGCCTGAGCGGCTGCAACATCAGACCGGTTATCGTGTCCAGTCTGATGCTGCAGCGCTTTGTCGTTGCATCGGCTTTTCCGAAAACCGGTATCCACTTTTCAGGCCGATGCCCTACGCAGCGCGGCTGACGCCTTCCATGCGTACCCGGCCATCGGACCCTTCCGTCCATGCCGCGATGCCGCCGTCGGGCAGGCGCCTGGCCTTCACCAGGAAGTCATCGCCTGCGATCAGCGGCGCGACGCCGCGGTAATCCAGCCTGATCGGTTCGCCGCCCGACAGCGTCGCGATGATGTTGAGCAGTAGCGTCGCCTGGATCGGCCCGTGCACGACGAGGCCCTCATAGCCTTCCTCACCCGTCACGTAGGGGTAGTCGTAATGGATGCGATGGCTGTTGAAGGTGATGGCGGAGTAGCGAAACAGGAAGACCGGTGAACTCGCGACCTGCCAGACCAGATCGGCTGGCCGTGGCTCCTCCGGTGCCGGCGCGGGGGAGGCCGGCGCGCCCGGCCTTGCGGCCTCGCGGTAGACGATGTTGTGGCGCTCGCGAAGCGCGACACCGCGCGGGGTGACGAGTTCGTGGTCGACGGCGACGAAGCAGAGCGGCCCCGTGCGACCCTGCTTGTAGGAGATGTCGCCGATCACCGAGCGGCGCGTGACCTCGTCGCCCGTGCGCAGCGGCGCGATGGTCTCGATCGTTCCGCCAGCCCACATCCGGCGCGGCAGCGGCACAGGCGGCAGGAATTCGCCCTTGGCGGCATGGCCGTCAATCCCGATCGCGCCCATCGGGGCGATCGGCGGAGCCAGGCACCAGTGCAGGGCAAGGGGCGCCTCACCCTCGGCATAGGGCGCCAGATGCGGCGCGAAGGTCGCCTCGAAGCTCCGCACCAGGCGCGGCGTGACCAGGTCGGCGGCTTCTTCGGTCCTGCCGGTCCAGCGCTTGAGGGCGTCAAGATCGATGCTCATCTCAGTAGGACCTCGGCATGCCCAACACATGTTCGGCGAGATAGGACAGGATCAGGTTCGTCGAGATCGGCGCGACCTGGTAGAGCCGTGTCTCCCTGAACTTGCGCTCGATGTCGTATTCCTCGGCAAAGCCGAAGCCGCCATGCGTCTGCACGCAGGCATTGGCCGCCTCGAACGACGCGTCGGCCGCCAGCATCTTCGCCATATTGGCTTCGGCCCCGCAATCCTTGCCCTGCTCGTAGAGCCGCACTGCCTCGCGCACCATCAGCTCGGCGGCGCGCATGTTGGCGTAGGCTTTCGCGATCGGGAACTGGACACCCTGGTTCTGGCCGATAGGCCGGCCGAAGACCTGCCGTTCCCTGGCATAGGCCGAGGCTTTCTCGATGAACCACTTCGCATCGCCGACGCATTCGGCGGCGATCAGGATGCGCTCGGCATTCATGCCGGACAGGATGTAGCGAAAGCCCTTGCCCTCCTCACCGATCAGGTTCTCGGCAGGCACGCGGACATTGTCGAAGAACACCTCTGTGGTGGCATGGTTCATCATCGTCCGGATGGGCCGGATAGAGAGGCCGGCTTTCAGCGCCTCTTGCATGTCGAGGATGAAGACCGAGAGCCCCTCGGTGCGCTTGGCGACCTGCTCGCGTGGCGTCGTGCGGGCCAGAAGCAGCATCAGGTCGGACTGCGCGGCCCGGCTCGTCCAGATCTTCTGCCYGTTGACGACATATTGGTCGCCCTCGCGCCGGGCGAAGGTGCGCAGTGAGGTGGTGTCGGTGCCGCTCGTCGGCTCGGTGACGCCAAAGGCCTGTAGCCGCAAGGCGCCGGACGCGATCCTGGGGAGGTAGCTTTGCTTCTGCTCGGCCGAGCCATGCCGGAGCAGCGTGCCCATGATGTACATCTGGGCGTGGCAGGCGCCGCCATTGCATCCCTGTCGCTGGATTTCCTCCATGATCACGGTCGCGGCCGAAAGCGGCAGGCCGGCCCCGCCATATTCCTCCGGGATCAGCGCCGAGAGGAAACCGCTTTCGGTCAGCGCGCTGACGAAATCGGCGGGATAGGCCATCTCGCGGTCGAGCTTGCGCCAGTACTCCCCGGGGAAGTCGGCACAGAGTTTTGCGACGGCGTCGCGGATCTCGGCGTGATCGAGGTCTTGCATGGCTGCTTGTCTCAGGCTGAACGGGCGGCGGCTGTCGCGGCGAACTCGGCCCGCAAGCTGGCTTCATGCTCGCCGAGTTCCGGCACGCGCCGCATCTCCGCCCGTTTGCCATCGACGATGGCGGGAGGCGCCAGGACCTCGATCGGGCCCGCCGGTGTCTCGACCGTCAGCGTCGTTGCGGCCGGGTGGGTGATCAGGTCGCCGACGCTCGATACCGTGCCATAGGCGATCCCGGCTCGGTCGAGCGCGGCGGTGACAGCCGCAAAGGGCCTTGCGATCAGGATCGCCTGGATCGCGGCGTCGAGGGCGGCCCGTTCCCGGACGCGCAGCACATTGCTGGCGAAGCGCGGGTCGTCGGCCAGGGCCTCGTCGCGAAGCACCTCGCGCGCCAGGACCTGCCATTCGCGCTCGCTCTGCACGGCCAGAAGCACGTTGCCATCGGCGAGTTCAAAGACGCCATAGGGTGCGATCGAGGGATGGGCGAGGCCGAGGCGGGGCGGCTCGATCCCGCCATAGCGCCGGGTCAGATAGGGCACGTTCATCAGGTCGGCGATGGTGTCGAACAGCGAGAGCGCGATCTGCGAGCCTTCGCCTGTGCGGGYACGCCGGAGCAGGGCTTCGAGGATTGCGGCATAGGCGGCGTTTCCGGTGGCGATATCGGCGATGGAAACGCCGATCCGCGTCGGCCCGGAGCTTTCATTGCCGGTGATCGAGGACAAGCCAGCTTCCGCCTGGATCAGCAGGTCATAGGCCTTGCGCGTGTAATGCGGCGTGCCTGGCGCATAGCCCGAGACATCGCAGGTGATCAGGCGCGGATGGCGCTTGCGCAGCTCGGCGCTGCCGATGCCGAGGCGGCCGGTCGCGCCAGGCGCGAGATTCTGGATGAAGACATCGGCTTTCGCCAGCATCGCCTCGACCATGGCGAGGTCGTCGGGCTGCTTCAGGTCGACGCGACAGGATTCCTTGCCCCGGTTGATCCAGACGAAATAGGAGGACAGGCCATTGGCGTAGTCGTCATAGCCGCGCGAGAAGTCGCCCTCCGCCCGTTCGAGCTTGATGACGCGCGCGCCGGCATCGGCCAGCCGGCAGGTCGCTACCGGCACGGCGACGGCCTGTTCCAGCGCCACGACCAGGATTCCTTCGAGAGCATTCGTCATCACGTTGAGCCAGTTGGTCTTGTCCTGCGGGCGAAACGGACCTTTCGAGCCACGCAAGTCAAATAGAGTTTTGCGATGGCATCCATAGCGCGGCGAACCGAGCGCGTCCGGCGGACGGACTATAGAAAATCGCTATGGCCTTCATCGCTTTATTCTTCTTGTCGGCCTCTTTCGCCTATGCGCCCCTTTCGGCCCCGGGAGACGCGCCGCCGCAAGAGCGCGCCCCAGTGCAATGAGGGAGATGCACCATGGTGAGGATGAAATGGGCGGCGGCGCTTGCCGCTGCTGCGATGCTGGGCGCGCCGGCGCTGGCGCAGGACAAGCCGAAGGAGCTCGTGGTCGGCATCGCGACCTTCCTCTCCGGCCCGGCCTCCGTCTTCGGTGTGCCGGGCAAGAACGCGGCCGATCTCTTGATCGAGGAGCTCAACGCCAACGGCGGCGTTCTCGGCGTGCCGGTGAAGCCGGTCTATGTCGACGAGGGCGCCGGCACGAACCAGCTGCTCTCGGAATACCGCCGCGTCGTGCAGGAACAGGGCGCGCAGGTGATGTTCGGCGCGATTTCGAGTGGCAGTTGCAATGCGCTCGCTCCCGTTGCGGAGGACCTCAAGGTCGTCAACGTGATGTGGGATTGCGGCACGCAGACCATCTTCGAGGAGGGCAAGTGGAAGTACTCGGTGCGCACGCAGGCTCATGCCGGCGCCGAGATGATGTCGACCCTGCTCTACCTGATGAAGGTCAAGCCGGACTTCAAGACGATTGCGGTGGTCAACCAGGACTATGCCTGGGGGCGCGAATCCTGGGCCCTGTTCCAGGCCGGGCTGAAGGCGCTGAAGCCCGATGTGAAGGTCGCTGCCGAACTCTTCCCGAAATTCGGGGCTCCCGACTTCTCGACCGAGATCACGCGCCTCTCCGCCCTGCGGCCCGATGTCGTGCTCTCGACCTCCTGGGGCGGCGATCTCGACACCTTCGTCCAGCAGGCGGCGGCGCGCGGCCTGCTCAAGCAGTCGACCTTCGTGCTGCCGCTCGCGGAGAGCTCGCTGGAGCGCCTCGGCAATGTCCTGCCCGAGGGCGTGATCATCGGCGGGCGCGGCGACCATTACTGGCTGCACCCCAAGCACAAGAACTCGCCGGAGATGCTGTCCTTCGTGAAGAAGTACAAGGACAAGACCGGTGTCTACCCGATCTATCCGACCTTCCACATGGCGCAGGCCGTGATCGGGCTCGCCAAGGCCTATGAGAAGGCAGGCCAGGCCGCGGGCGCAAAATGGCCGAGCAAGGAGCAGGTGATCGCGGCCTTCGAAGGGCTCGAGTTCAAGAGCCTGACCGGGACGATCTCGATCCGTTCGGACCATCAGGGGCTCGAGGACCAGTTGCTCGGCACCACCAAGCGCGTGCCGGACTATCCCTTCGCCGTCTACGACAAGATGGCGCTCTATCCCGGCAAGCTGGTGACGACGCCGCTCGGCGAGAAGTCGCTGGAATGGTTCGCCAAGGTCAAGCCGGATCTGGTGAGGGATAAGTCGATCGAGACCTTCGACTACGCGAAATGAGGTGGATGGCGGGCTGTCCCGGTTCAAGCCGGATCAGCCCGTTCACCCCTTCCAAACTGCTGCCGTCACTCCGGGCGGGCCGGAACCATCGTCGATCACTGACCCCGCGATGGATGCCGGCCTTGGCGCTTCGCCGCAGCCGGGATGACGCTTCAACCCTGTGGCGCAAGGACGAAAAGCCAGTTCATGCCTCCTGAAATGCTCCTTCTCGCGGCGCTCGACGGCCTCGCCTATGGCTCGCTGATCTTCCTGGTCGCGGTCGGGCTGTCGCTGATCTTCGGCGTGCTCGGCGTGCTCAACGTGGCACATGGCAGCTTCTACGCGATCGGCGCCTATGTCGCGGCCGCCGGCGTGCTGGCGATGACAGGCAGGGGCTTGCCGGTCTGGCTGGCCTTTCCCTTCTTCATCGTCGCAGCCGTGCTGGTTGGCGTCGTCGTCGGCGGGCTGGTCGAGACCCTGCTGCTGCGGCGGATCTACGGCAAGGAGGAGGTGCTGCAGCTCCTCGTCACCTTCGCCGTCTTCATGATCCTCGAGGATGCGCAGAAGGTCGTCTTCGGGGTGCAGCCCTATTTCGCCAATGCGCCGATGAACTGGCTCGGCACCATTGAGGTCTTTGGCATCTTCTACACCCAGTACCAGCTCATCCTGATCCCGGTCGTGGCGCTTCTCGTGCTGGTGGGCTTGCGCCTCTTCCTGCGCCGCACCGCCTTCGGCCGTGCCATCGTGGCCGTGACGCAGGATCGCGAAGCGGCAACCGCGATGGGGATCGACGCGACGCGGGTCTACCTGATCACCTTCATCATCGGGGCCTCGCTTGCCGCGCTTGGCGGCGCGCTCTCCTCGGCCACGACCTCGCTCACCCCCGGCATCGGCTCGGGCATGATCGTGCTCTCCTTCGCGGTCGCGGCCACCGCCGGGCTCGGCCGCATCGAGGGCGCGGCGGTCGCGGCCCTGCTGATCGGGCTCGGCCGCTCGGTCGCCGTCTATTTCGCGCCAGAATTCGACGTGCTGATCCCCTATCTGATCATGGTCGCGGTGCTGCTGATCAAGCCCGAGGGCCTGTTCACCACCGTACAGACGAGGAAGGTGTGATGGCCCGCCAGCTCATCATCGGCGCGGGCCTGCTCGCTGCGCTCATCATCTTCCCGCTGCTCTCGCCCTGGTCGACGGTCATCCTGACCGTCGCGCTGTGCGAGGGGTTGGCGGCGCTCGGCATCCTCGTGCTGCTGCGGGCCGGGCAGGTCTCCTTCGGCCATGGGCTCTATTTCGCCTTCAGCGCCTATGTCGTGGCCTTCATGGCGGCGGCCCGCTTCGGCCATGAGGTGCTGATCCTCGTGCCGGTCGCAACCGCGGCCTCCGGGCTGCTTGCGGCCCTGGTCGGGCTCTTCGTCGTGCGCTACCGGGCGATCTTCTTCGGCATGCTGAACCTTGCCATCTCGATGGTGTTCTTCTCGCTGCTGGAGAAGCTGTTCTCGATCACGGGCGGTGCCGACGGCAAGCGCGTCCCGCGCCCCACGCTCGCCGGCATCAGCCTCGAGCGCGCCGAGTTCGAGCTCTGGATCTTCTACATCACGCTGGGCCTGGCGGTTCTCGCAGCGCTCGGCGTCGCGCGCTATCTCCTTTCGCCCGGCGGCAAGGCGTTGGAGGCGATCAAGTCGAACGAGACGCGGCTCGAATATCTCGGCGTCTCCAGCCGCAAGGTGCTCTTCGGCGCCTATGTGCTGTCGGGCCTGCTGGCCGGCCTCGGCGGGGCGGTCATCGCGCTCGTCTCCGGCCATGTCACGCCGGAACTGGCCTATTGGGTCCGTTCGGGCGAGTTCGTCTTCATCGCCATCCTGGGCGGGGTAGGCGGCGTCGTCGGCCCCTTCCTMGGGGCGTTGATGTTCCAGATCATCCGGGGCTATGCGGCGGTCTACGCGCCCGAGACCTGGCATGCGGTGCTCGGCGTGATGCTTCTCGTCATCATCTTCTTCGCGCCGAACGGGCTCTATGGCCTGATGACGGGCCGCAAGCCGGCGGGGACGGGCCAATGAGCGCACTCATCCTCGAAGCCCGGGACCTCGAGCTGCGCTTCGGCGGCGTGCAGGCCGCGAATGGCGCGAGCCTCAAGGTCCACGCCAATGAACGCATCGCGATCATCGGACCCAACGGCGCCGGCAAGACCACCTTCATCAATCTCTGCACCGGCTATCTCAAGCCGCAGGCGGGGTGGGTGTTCTTCGCGGGAAGCGACATCACGGCGCTCTCGCCGCGCGCCATCACCCGGCTCGGCGTCGGTCGTTCCTTCCAGATCCCGCAGCTCTTCCTCGAGAACACGGTGATCGAGAACCTCTTGCTGGCGCTCAGCGCCCGGGAGGGGACATGGTCGCCCTTCCTCAGGCTCGACCGTCATCCGAAGACCGAGGAGATGTGGGCGCTGCTCGACATCGTCGGGTTGAAGGAGGCCGGCCGCCGCATCGTGCGCGAGCTGCCGGAGGGCATGCGCAAGCTCATCGACATCGCGGTCGCGCTCGCGCTCGAACCGAAGCTGATCTTCATGGACGAGCCGACCAGCGGCGTCTCCAGCCACGAGAAGTTCCAGGTGATGGATACGCTCACCCGCGCGCTCGATGCCCGCGCCACCACCGCCATCTTCGTCGAGCACGACATGGATGTGGTCGCGCGCTACGCCAGCCGCGTCGCCGTCTGGGCCGGCGGGCGCATTGCCCATGAGGGCACGCCCGACGAGATCCTGAACCATCCCGAGGTCCGCGAGACCGTCATCGGCGTGGGAGTCTGATCATGCTGGAGATCAAGGGCCTGACTGCCGAGATCGAGGGCGTGCAGGTGCTGCGCAAGGTCGATCTGTCCCTGGCCGAGGGCGCGACGGTGGCGCTGATCGGCCGCAATGGCGCGGGCAAGACCAGCCTGCTGCGTGCCATCATGGGCTTCTTGAAGGTGACTGCCGGGGAGATCTCCTTCGACGGCAGGCCGTTGCTGCAGGTCAAGCCGCATGAGCGCCCGCGCCTTGGCATCGGCTACGCCCCGGAAGACCGCCGCCTGTTCTCGACATTCACCATCCAGGAGAATATCCGCCTGCCGGCCGAGGTGATGAGGGTGCGCGAGGCCGAGATCGCCAGGCGCCTGGAAGGCGTCTACCAGGTGCTGCCGGAACTCGCCGATCTGCGCCACCGGCCGGCCGCCGGCCTCTCCGGCGGGCAGGGCAAGATGGCTGCGCTGGCGCGCGCACTGATGGTCGGCACGCGCATCATTCTGCTGGATGAGCCGTTCCAGGGGCTCGCCCCCGTGCTCGCCAATCGTTATGCGGCTGCCTTGCGCGCCCTGCGCGACAGCCATCCCGACATCGCCTTGCTCATCACCGAATCCAATCCCAGCCTGCTCCGGACCTTCGCCGAGCGCAGCTATGCGATCGAGCGCGGCGAGGTGACCGAGATTGCCGGCGGTCTGGCGGCGAGTTCGCTGGAAGCCGCAGGCCTGCATTGACTTCGGAAGGACACCCTATGACGCAGCATTTCATCAATGGCCGCCATGTCGACGGCCGGACCGGCGAAACCATGGCGGTCCTTGCGCCCGCGACCGGCGAGGAATTCACCCGCATCGCCTGCGGCACGGCCGAGGATATCGACGATGCGGTGAAGGCGGCTCAAGCCGCCTATGAGGGCGCCTGGGGCAAGCTGACGGCCGCAGAGCGGGGCCGGCTGATTGCGAAGCTTGCGCTCAAGGTGCAGGAACATTTCGACGAACTGGCCAGGATCGAGGCGCAGGATACCGGCAAGCCGATGGCGCAGGCCAGGGCCGATATCGAGGCGACGGCGCGCTATTTCGAATTCTATGGCGGCGCGGCGGACAAGGTGCATGGCCATGTCATCCCCTTCATGAACGGCTACAGCGTCAGCGTCGTGCACGAGCCGCACGGCGTCACCGGCCATATCCTGCCCTGGAACTATCCGGCGCAGATGTTCGGCCGCTCGCTGACGGCGTCGCTCGCCATGGGCAATGCGGTGGTGCTCAAACCCGCGGAGGAGGCCTGCCAGACGGCGCTCAGGCTGGCCGTCCTGGCTTCCGAAGTCGGCTTTCCCGATGGCGCGATCAATATCGTCACCGGGCGCGGCCATGAGGCGGGCGCTGCGCTCTCGGCCCATCCCGGCATCGGCTTCATGTCGTTCACCGGCTCGCCCGAGGTCGGCAAGATGGTGCAGAAGGCCTGCGCCGAGAACCTGATCGGCTGCACGCTGGAACTCGGCGGCAAATCCCCGCAGATCGTCTTCGACGATGCCGATTTCGACGCGGCGGTTCCGATCGTCTGCAAGGCCATCGTGCAGAATACCGGGCAGACCTGCTCCGCCGGCAGCCGCGTGCTGGTCCAGAAAAACGTCTATGACGCCTTCGTCGGCGCCGTCGCCAGGCAGTTCTCCACGCTGCGGGCCGGAACGCCGGAGATGGATCTCGATTGCGGGCCGGTGATCAACGCCAGGCAGCAKGGCCGGGTGCAGAGCTTCATTGACCAGGCCCGCGAGCAGGGCATCCCGGTCCTCGCCGAAGGGCAGATCGCGCAGGGCGTGCCGAATGGCGGCTTCTACGTCACGCCGACCMTGTTCGGCCCGGTGCCCCGGGGCAACCGGCTGGAGCAGGAGGAGGTCTTCGGGCCGGTGCTCTCGGCGTTCCCGTTCGAGGACGAGAGCGACGCCATCCGGCTTGCCAATTCGACCGCCTATGGACTCGTGGCCGGCATCTGGACCGGCAATGGCGGGCGTCAGCAGCGCGTGGCGAAGGGCGTCCGCGCCGGCCAGGTCTTCATCAATGGCTATGGCGCCGGCGGCGGCATCGAGCTGCCC
>NZ_JBFTLD010000146.1:0-15754 GCF_056396265.1 Allobosea sp. 05T422_2
GGGCTCGACGCCGCAGGCATCGTGCGCAGCGTCGAGCAGGCGCTGGGCACGCCGGACGCCGTGCGCCGCGCCTGAGCGCGGGCGGCTGAAATCATGAAGAGCCGGGCGGACCAGCTTCTCGTCGAGCGCGGCTTCTTCGAGAGCCGCGCACGGGCACAGGCGGCGATTGCTGCGGGCCTCGTCTCGGCGGGCGGCGTCACCGTGCGAAAAGCCTCGGACATGATCGCGCGCGATGCCGAGATCCTGGCCGAGGCACCGCATCCCTATGTTTCGCGTGGCGGCCTCAAGCTGGCGGCCGCGCTCGATGCCTTCGGCTTCGATCCGGCCGGGCTGACCTGTGTCGATGTCGGCGCCTCCACCGGTGGCTTCACCGACGTCCTGCTCCGGCGGGGCGCGAGCCACGTGTTCGCCGTCGATGTCGGGCGGGACCAGCTTCATCCCAGCCTAAGGAACCTTGCGCGCGTCACCAG
Organism: Allobosea sp. 05T422_2; assembly: GCF_056396265.1. Taxonomy (NCBI): domain Bacteria; kingdom Pseudomonadati; phylum Pseudomonadota; class Alphaproteobacteria; order Hyphomicrobiales; family Alloboseaceae; genus Allobosea; species Allobosea sp. 05T422_2. Next base: position 471 of record NZ_JBFTLD010000146.1, read on the forward strand.
CCTCGAGGCGCGCGATATCCGGGCACTGGCTGCGGAAGAATTTGCGCCGGCTCCGGCGCTCGCCGTGATCGATGTCAGCTTCATCTCGCTGAGGCTCGTCCTGCCGACCGTTGCCGGCCTGCTGACGCCCGAGGCCCGGATCGCGGCGCTGATCAAGCCGCAATTTGAAGCCGGACGAGCGGCGCTCAAGAAGGGCGTGGTGCGCGATGAAGCCGTGCACGCCCAAGTCTGCGCGGAGATTTCGACGCTGTTCGCGGAACTGGGCTTCGCGGTCAGCGGTCCGATCCCCTCACCGATCGAGGGCGGCGACGGCAATCGCGAGTTTCTGATCGGGGGCTACCGGCCAGGTTAGATCAAACCGCAATCCACTTTTCGGGCCGATGCTTAGGACGCTAACTCAGTTCGCGAACAGGGCGTCGATATTGCTCTGCAGTGAGCGGACATCGAAGTCGTCGGTGTCGATCTGGCCGTTGACGTTGATGAAGAGCGTGGTGTGACCGATCAGACTGCGCAACGCTCCAGCTGCGACCTCGACGACTGCCGCGACATCCTCGCCTTCATCCAGATCCCCGAGCAGCGCGGTCGCCGCAGCGATCAACTGGCTCATGGTGCGGCAGAGTTCTTCGAAAGCCTCGATCTGACGAGCGTCGAGCTGGTCGTAGGCAGCAAGCGCCTCAGGTGCGCAGCGCAGCCGCGAGGTCTGGAAATGCTCGCGATAGCCAACGGCCCGCCAGCTTCGGAGTTCCTCGATGATGCCGCGATCCACCGGCACCATTTCGATCAGCATCAGCGCTTCGCCATAGCGATTGAGATAGTCGGTCGAGAGCGGGGGCTTCCCGGTCGGACCCAGCCGTTCATCCGCGTCAACGGCCAGCGCTCTCATCGCGGGGGCGGTCATCCTCAGGCCTCTGAATTGGCGGGACTATGCTCGACCAAACCCGAATAAAGTGTTGATCCGAGCGGTAAGGCTTGGCACATCCAGCGCGACATGTGTGGTCGCTACGCCATTACCCTTCCGCCTCAGGCGATGCGCGAACACTTCGCCTATCCCGAGCAGCCCAATTTTCCGCCGCGCTACAACATCGCGCCGACGCAGCCCGTGCCTGTCATCCGCAATCATGAAGGCGGACGACAGTTCCTGCTGATGCGCTGGGGCTTCATTCCCGGCTGGGTCAAGGACACCAGGGACTTTCCGCTGGTGATCAATATCCGCAGCGAGAGTGCACGCGAGAAGCCATCCTTTCGCGCTGCTTTCAGCCGCAGGCGCTGCCTGATGCCGGTCGACGGCTTCTATGAATGGCATCGGCTCGACAAGGAGAGCCGCCCCTATCTGTTCCGAAAGCCGGATCACGGCCTCTTTGCCTTCGCCGCCCTGTKGGAGACCTGGCATTCGCAGGACGGCTCCGAGATCGACACGGTTGCGATGGTCACGGGTCCGGCCAACGGCCTGATGTCAGCCTTCCACCACCGCTGCCCCGTCATCCTCGCACCTGCGGATCACGCAGCCTGGCTCGATGCCAGCGCGCGCGACGACGATGTCGCAACGCTGCTGAAGCCTCCGGCGGAGGATTTGCTGGAAGCGGTCCGGATCGGGACCGCGGTGAACCGGGTCAGCAATGACGGGCCTGAAGTCCAGGCCCCCTATGACGCGGCAACGGAAAACCGGGCACCGCCCGCAAAGCCGCGCCGGCCGGTGGAGCCACCGGCGCAGGGGAGCCTGTTCTGAGCAGCGTGCCCGTCTGCAGCCAAGCCTGACGGGCTGTCGTCCTACAGCACGGCGCCGGGGTTCAGGATGCCCTGCGGGTCGAGCGTCGCCTTCAATGTCTTCATCAGCGCGAGTTCGACCGGATCCTTCACGCTCGGGAGCAAGTAGCGCTTGAGCCGGCCAATGCCGTGCTCGGCCGAGATCGAGCCATGCATCTCGGTGACGATGGCATGGACGGCGCGATTGATCTCATTCCAGCGCGCCAGGAAGGCCTCCTTGTCGGCCCCGACCGGCTGGCTGACATTGAAATGGATATTGCCGTCGCCAAGATGACCGAAGGGCACCGCGCGGCAGCCGGGGATCATCGCCTCGACCGTCGCAATGGCGCGAGCCAGGAAATCCGGCGTTGCGTGCAACGGCACGGAAATGTCGTGCTTGATCGAGCCGCCCTCGAAACGCTGCACCTCCGACAGCATCTCGCGCAGCTTCCAGAAATCCTTGCGCTGTTCCAGCGAGCCGGCCAGCGCGGCATCGGTGATCAGGCCGTTTTCCAGTGCCTCGCCCAGGAAGGATTCGACAGCCTCATTGAGACCGACCGCGCTTTGAGCCGAAACCTCCATCAGCACGTACCAGGGCGACGGCTCCGAAAGCGGGTCACGGGTGCCGGCCGCATGGCGCAGCACGAATTCAAGCCCGATGCGCGGCATGAGTTCGAAGGTCGTCAATGTGCCGCCCGCACCGGCCTTGGCGGCGTTGAGCAAGGCCAGCGCCTCCGCCGGCCCCGGCAGCGCAAGGAAGGCCGTGGCGCGCGCCGCGGGAAGCGGGAAGAGCTTGAGCACCGCAGCGGTGATGACGCCGAGCGTTCCTTCGGCTCCGATGAAGAGGTTCTTCAGGTCGTAGCCGGTATTGTCCTTGCGGAGTTGCCTGAGCCCGTTCCAGATGCGGCCGTCAGCCAGCACAACCTCGAGCCCCATGCAGAGCTCACGAGCATTGCCATAAGCGATCACGGCGGTGCCACCGGCATTGGTCGAGAGATTGCCGCCAATGGTGCAAGTGCCCTCCGAGGCGAGCGAGAGCGGGAAGAGCCGTCCGGCCGCTTCAGCCGCCTCCTGCGCACGCTGGAGCGTAACCCCGGCCTCGACGATCATGGTGTCGCCTTCGGCATCGACGGCACGAACCTTGTCGAGCCRCTGCAGCGAGAGAATGATCTCACGCCCGTCGGCAACCGGGATCTGCCCCCCGACAAGCCCGGTATTCCCGCCCTGCGGCACCAGCGTCGTCCCGGTCTCGGCTGCAAGCCTGACGATCGCCGCGACCTCCTCGGTCGAGCCCGGCCGCACGACTGCCGTCGCCTGGCCGCGAAACAGATCCCGCCATTCCTTGAGATAGGGCAGCATCGCATCAGGCTCGGCGATGATGTTGCGCGCGCCGACGATGCCGGCCATCCGGTCCAGAACTTGAGCGCTCATAGGGTCTCCGGGGTCACTTCTTGCCTGAGCGCCGAAACCGGGCGACCAGCTCTATGTGAGCGGAATACCGGAACTGGTCGACCGGCGTGACACCGTCCAGCGCATATCCGCCCGCGACCAGAAGCGCCGCGTCGCGTGCGAAGCTCCCGGCATCGCAGGAGACATAGACGACGGTCGCGACCTTGGACGCGGCCAGCCGCTTCACCTGCGCCTCCGCGCCTGCGCGAGGCGGATCGAGCACCACCGCATCGAAGCCGTTCAGCTCGGACTCAAGCAGAGGCCGGCGAAAGAGATCGCGTTGCTCGCCCGTGACGGCCTTCAGCCCTTGCGTTGCGCTCGCGGCCCTGAGCAAAGCCTGCACGGCTGCCTTGTCGCTCTCCAGCGCATGAACCTGCGCCTTCTCCGCCAGCCGGAAGGTGAAAGGTCCGCATCCCGCGAAAAGATCCGCCACGCGCTTCACCTTCGGCAGCGCATCGACGACGAGCGCAGCGAGACGCTCCTCGCCTTCCGCCGTCGCCTGGAGAAAACCGCCGGGGCCGGGCGCAACATAGGCTCGCCCCATGGCCTGCAAAGGCGGGCGGCGCTCGACGATGACATCGCCATGCATGGCGAGCCGGGCGAGATCGAGCCGTTCGGCCACCTCAGTCAGGGTGAGGCGCAGCTTGCCTCCGGCAGGGCCGTGGCCGCGAATATCGACATCGAGCCCGGCCTCGGAGGTCGTAACCTGAAGGTCAAGCGGCTTGTTCGAGCCCCCCAGCCGGTTGGCGAGCAGCTGCGCGACGGCAGGAGCGCGCGCAAGGCCGGGAGCCAGAACCGGACAGGCCTCGACGGCAATGAGGTCATGACTGCGGGCCATCATGAAGCCGACCATCATGMCCGCGCCTTCGCGCCGGGCGTGGAAGGTCACACGGCGCCGACCCACTCCATGCGCATCGACCACCGCCGCTACCGGCGCATCGATCCCGACACGGGCGAGCGCGGTCACGATCTGCTGCCGCTTCCAGTCCTGATAGAGTGCCGGAGGCATATGCTGCGCCGCGCAGCCGCCGCAGCGGGTAAAGAGCGGGCAGATCGCCGCCACCCGCGATTCAGCGGGCGCCAGGATCTCGACGAGTTGCGCGCGGTCGCCATCGCGAACGACCCGCACCGTCTCCCCGGGCAGGGTATAGGGCACGAAGACCGCCCCTTGGGACGTCTCGGCAATGCCGTCGCCGCGCTGGCCGAGATGCGCGATCGTGAGGGTTTCGTTCATGGCGAGAATGGACATGCGGATTTACGTTTGTGACCTTCGGTTTAGGTTCGCCTATCAGGTTGAACCGAAAGAGGGAAATTCGGTCGCCCAATCCACGCAATTCGAAAAATTCTTCCCGTGAAACGAGAAGAAAATTCTCTATCTTGACGTGCAGCGCCGCTCCGGCCCGACCGGAGACGCGTCTCGGCCCGAGGAGCGATTTCCATCATGACGATCCGCAACGGTGTCATCGAAGCCATCGGCAATACGCCCCTGATCAAGCTCAAGCGTGCCTCGGAGATGACCGGTTGCACGATCCTGGGGAAGGCCGAGTTCATGAACCCGGGGCAATCCGTCAAGGACCGCGCCGCCCTCGCGATCATACGCGATGCCGAGGCGCGCGGCCTCCTGAAACCCGGCGGCGTGATCGTCGAAGGCACGGCCGGCAATACCGGCATCGGGCTTGCCCTCGTCGGCAATGCACTTGGGTATCGCTCGGTGATCGTGATCCCCGAGACGCAGTCGCAGGAAAAGAAGGACATGCTGCGGCTTGCCGGCGCGACGCTGGTCGAGGTGCCTGCGGTCGGCTACGCCAATCCCAATAATTACGTGAAGGTCTCGGGCCGTCTCGCCGAGGAACTGGCGAAGAGTGAGCCGAACGGCGCGATCTGGGCCAACCAGTTCGACAACATCGCCAATCGGCAGGGGCATATCGAGACGACCGGGCCGGAGATCTGGCGACAGACCGACGGTAAGGTCGACGGCTTCATCTGCGCGGTCGGCACCGGCGGCACGCTTGCCGGCGCCGCGATCGCGCTGAAGGGTTTCAACCCAAAGATCCGCATCGGCCTTGCCGATCCGATGGGGGCGGCCCTGCATTCCTGGTTCACGACCGGCGAATTGAAGGCGGAAGGCTCCTCGATCACAGAGGGCATCGGTCAGGGCCGGATCACCCGGAATATCGAGGGCGCTCCGATCGACGTCTCCTTCCAGATCCCTGACGAGGAGGCGATCCCGCTCGTCTTCGAACTGCTGGAGCATGAAGGGCTTTGCCTCGGCGGTTCTTCCGGCATCAATGTCGCCGGCGCGATCAGGCTGGCAAAGGAGATGGGTCCGGGCCACACCATCGTGACCATCCTCGCCGATTACGGCACACGCTATCAGTCAAAGCTGTTCAATCCGGAATTCCTGCGCTCGAAGGGCCTGCCCGTTCCTGGCTGGCTGACGCGCGGCAGCGAGGGCCTGAAGGACGTGATGGCCCGCGTGCTGGCGTGACACCGTGCTGCTGAACCGCAGGACATTGGATGGCATCGCAGCCGGGCGCGTCACGCTTGTGTTCCGCCGCTGGCGCCGGCCCAGCGTCAGGGCGGGCGGCACGCTCCTGACGAGCATCGGCCTGCTGGCGATCGAGGATGTCGATCCGGTCGCGGAGATCAGCGAGGACGACGCGCGTGCCGGAGGACATGTCATGCGTGAAAGCCTGCTTGCAGAGCTTTCGAGCCGCGAGGGCCAGCTCTACCGGATCCGCCTGCGGCTTGCCGGGCCAGATCCACGCATCGCCTTGCGGGCGGAGGCCGAGCTTGGCGAGCCGGAGATGCACGACATCGAAACGCGCCTCATGCGCCTCGACGCGCGCCGGGCCTGGACGCTGGCGACGCTCGCACTGATCGCGGCTCATCCGGCACGGCGCGCACCAGAGCTTGCGGCACTGCTTGGCAGAGAAACCCTTCCGTTCAAGCAGGATGTGCGCAAACTCAAGGCGCTCGGGCTGACGGAAAGCCTGACGAGCGGCTATCGCCTGTCGCCGCGCGGAGAGGCGCTGCTCCAGCGCCTCTCGCCCCGATGACGGAGCAGCRATCTACTGGATCGGCTTGACGCTGCTCATGATCGTGTCGATCGCCTTGCCATGCTTCGTGCGCTCCTCATCGGAGCCCMAGAGCGTCAGCATGATCATGCGGTTCTTGCCGGCCGACATCATGATGAACTCGACTGTCGTCGGCCCGTTGTCGTCGCTGGTTTCGAACTGGAGGATGGTCGCAGGAATGCCATTCAGAGGCGCCTCGGCCTTCTTCGGCGGCACCTTCTTGATGTTGTTCTCCTTCATCCACTTCTCGTTATTGTCCAGCATCGCTTCGACATCGCGGGCGCTGGCATATTCGACGGAGAAGAAGACGTCCTTGCCGGGAGACTGGGCGGAGTAGCCATAGGCKATCTCCTCGGTGGCCCAATTGTCCGGCACGGTGATGGTGACGGCAGGATCCTTGTCGGGAACCGCGAAATTGCGCGCATGGGCCGATGTCGCGAGCACGCCCAGAAGGGCGACCGCCGCCAGAATTCGCTTCATGTGATGTTGGTCCAAGGAAGCTTCCGGCACAGCGCCTGGAAAGCCCCTGACCTTTGGCCATTATCGCGGGCCGGGCAATCTTCAATCCAGGCGTCAGAGCCACTTTTTCCAGCGGAATAAGACATAGGGCACCACGGCCGCGACGATCATCATGCCGACCGCGATCGGGTATCCGAACTGCCAATCCAATTCCGGCATCGTCTTGAAGTTCATGCCGTAGACCGAGGCGATCAGCGTCGGCGGCATCAGGGCGACKGCGACGACCGAGAACAGCTTGATGATCTTGTTCTGCTCGATGCTGACCAGACCCAGCGTGGCATCGAGCATAAATTGCAGCTTGCTCGAGAGGAAGGTCGCGTGCTCCTCGATGGCCTGGACGTCGCGAATCGAGGTCCGCCATTCCGGTGCGAAGCCGCTCGCGGCCTTCTTCGGCCGCTTGTAATTGGCCGACAGGAAGAGCAGCACGCGCTCGATTGCCACCATGCTCTCGCGCACATTCGAGATGATGTGCTCGTACTGGCCGATTTTCTGGATCACGCCCTGATAGGCGCTGCCCTGCTCGACCTCGGCCGCCTTGCCGTCGAAGATCCGGCGCGAGGCACCGTCGATCTTGTCGCCGACACCGCGCAGCACCTCGGCGGCTCGGTCGACGATGGCCTCKATCAACCCTTCCATGATGGCTTCTGGCTGCATGCCGCAGCCGCCCGGCTTGGCGACCCGGTTGAGAAAGATGCCGAAGGCACCGGGCTCGTCATAGCGCACGGTCACCAGCGCCTTCTCGGTCAGGATGAAGGTGACGTCCGCCAGCTTGGGGACATTGCTGTCCGACTGGCAGATTACCCGCGCCGTCATGTAATGGGCGCCGTTCTCGGTATAGATGATCTCGGACGGCTCGAGGTCATGCATCTCCTCGCGCGTCGGGATCGAGATGCCGAGATGGGCCTCGACCCGCTTGTCGTCCGTGGAGGTCGGATTGAGGAGATCGATCCAGACGGCTCCMACCGGGATCGGCTCATCCTCCGAGAGCGGGCGATGGGCCAACCGGTCGCCATGGTCGGGGCAGATGCTGTGGATCAGGAGCATAGGGGAGCGACTCGTCGGCAGYCGACAGGCCGCTTTGCTGCAGGGCAGGAACTCCAAGCCACCAACGATGTCAAACCGATGACGCGCCTCGCGGCGCGCTTCACACCCCGCCCTTCACACCGGCTGGCGGCTTGCTGTCGGCGGGCACGAAGAAGTCCGGCATCAGCGGCACTGACGGATCGACGCGGTAGGCCGAAAAGTCGGTGACGCCTTCGCCGGCCATGAAGCTGTCGTCGATCAGGAAATTGCCGGAAAACTGCCGCGACGACTTCAGGAAGATCATATGCGCCGCATCGGCCAGGATCTCGGGCGTGCGGCTCGCCTGCACCATCTTGTCGCCGCCGAGCAGATTCTGGACGGCCGCTGTCGCGATGGTGGTGCGGGGCCAGAGKGCGTTGACCGCGATGCCCTTCGGGGCGAGTTCGCCGGCCAGGCCCAGCACGCACAGGCTCATGCCGTATTTCGCGATGGAATAGGCGAGATGCGGCGCGAACCAGTGCGTCTTCATGTCGAGCGGCGGCGAGAGCATCAGGATATGCGGGTTCTCCGCCTTCTCCAGATGCGGGATCGCATATTTCGAGACCATGAAGGTGCCGCGCGTGTTGATCTGGTGCATCAGATCGAAGCGCTTCATGTCGGTCATCTGCGTGTTGGTCAGATTGATCGCGCTCGCATTGTTCACGACGATGTCGATGCCGCCGAAGGTGGCTGCCGTCTTGGCAATGGCGTCCGCGACCGCAGCCTCATCGCGCACATCGACCATCAGCGGCAGGCATTTTCCGCCGGCGGCCTCGATTTCGGCGGCGGCGGTATGGATCGTGCCCGGCAGCTTCGGATGCGGCTCGGCCGTCTTCGCGGCAATGGTGACATTGGCGCCGTCGCGGGCCGCCTTGAGCGCGATCGCGAGCCCGATGCCGCGCGAGCCGCCGGTGATGAAGAGCGTCTTGTTCTTGAGCGACATGGTCTCTCTCCCTCTCAATCTGGAATGGTGAAACGGTCCGGCTGAGTGCCGTCCTTATCGGTGAAGCCATAGGCTCGCGCGAGATCGGCAACATGCAGCACGGTCCCGGCGTGCCGGTTGACATCGGGATCAGCGGCGAGCGCGGCGACGGCCCTGCCGGCATAGAGTGGCGTCTCCGTCGTCTCGGCCGCCATGCCGRCATCCTGCACGCGCTCGGTCAGGACATGGCCGGGCGAGAGGCCGAGCGCGGTGACACCGTAAGGCCTGAGTTCCTGCGCCATGGCGAAGGTCAGCCGGTTCATCGCAGCCTTGGCGAGATCGTAGACGACATCGCCGAGATAGCCCGCACCGGTATCGAAACCCACGGTGACGATCAGCCCCTTGCGCATCTGGACCATGGCCGGCGCAACGGCCTTCGCCAGCAGGAGCTGCGCATAGACGCCACTCTCGAAGCCCTGGCCCAACCGTGCAGCCGGGCGGCGCCAGAACGGCGTGCCAAAGGCCGATCCGTCGGGGTACCTGTCGCCGTCATAGCCCTCATTGCCGCCCCAGACCGCATCGACGACGCAATCGAGCCGGCCGAAGCGTCGCAGAGCCCAGGAGACAAGCTGATCGACCTCGCGCTCCTGCGTATGGTCGCAGCGATAGGGATGCCCTTTGCCGCCGGCCGCCTCGACCTCGCGCGCCGTGTCCTCAAAAGTCTCCGGCCGCTGGTCCGTGCGGGGGCCGGCCTCGCTGGAGCGGCCGGTAACGATGACGGTTGCCCCTGCTTCGCCCAGGGCCCGCGCGATGCCGCGCCCCAGGCCGCGCGAGGCTCCCGCAACGAGGCAGATGCGGCTAGCGAGCGGCGCTGCCGCAAGGTCGGCGCTGGTCACCACCGGAGCGACAATTCCGGTAGCGCAGGCATCGGCAATCCTCTAGACGGACCGTCCCCCGAATCAGGAGAGCCGGAATGGACAGCGCAGACGTCGCCGCCTGCTGGGAGGCCAATGCCGAAACCTGGACGCGCCATGCGCGCGCCGGCTACGACCTTTATCGGGATGCCCAGAACACGCCGGCCTTCATGGCGAACCTGCCCTCTGTCGCCGGGCTCGAGGGGCTCGACATCGGCTGCGGCGAAGGCGCCAATACGCGCCGCATTGCGCAGGCCGGCGCGCGGATGACCGGCATCGATATCGCGCCGACCTTCATTCGGCATGCACGGGAGGCGGAAGCGGTCGCTCCGCTCGGCATCGCCTACCAGGTCGCCGACGGCATGGATCTGCCCTTCGCCGACGGGAGTTTCGATTTCGCGACCGCCTTCATGTCCCTGATGGATATGCCGCGGCAGGATCGCGTCCTGGCCGAAGCCGAACGCGTCCTGCGACCCGGCGGCTTCCTGCAATTCTCGATCCTGCACCCTTGCTTCGCCACGCCGTTCCGGCGGGTTCTGCGCGACGAGAACAAGACCGTATTCGGGATCGAGGTGCGCGAGTATTTCCGCGCCACCGATGGCGAGATCGAGACCTGGCGCTTCGGCGCTGCGCCCGAGCATGAGAAGGCCAAGGTCGAGCCGTTCAAGGTGCCGCGCTTCCACCGCACACTGAGCGAGTGGGTCAACCTCCTCATCACGACKGGCTTCACCATCGAGCATATGCACGAGCCGACGGTCGATGCCGAAACGGCGGCGCGCGAGCCCTATCTCGCGGATACCCGCGTCGCGCCGCTGTTCCTGCACATGCGCGTGCGCAAGGCCGGCTGAGGCGCACGGCGCCCCGTTCACGCGGCGAAGACCATGTCGGCCTCGGTCACGGCGCCAGCGCCTTCCGTCACGGCGAGTTCCAGCCCCGGGGCCTCGATGGCGCCATGCTCGGCAAAGAAGCGGGCAGTCGCCACGGCTGCGGCGCCGCCTTCCTCAGTGCGCATGGCGAGCGCCTTCTTCGCCAGCCCGGTTCCACCCTGCGCCAGCGCGAAGAGCTTGAGATAGGGCGTCGCACCGGCGAGCACCTCGGCAGGTTTCGCCCCCATGGTCGCGAGCATCCACTCGGTTGCACGCTCCAGCGCGTCGACCGCGCTCTTCAGCCGATCGGCGGTGCGGCCGAAGCCGGGCGTGTTGGCCGCCGCAACCTCGTCCGCCACGCCCCGCATCTCGGCGATCAACGCCCTGACGGCATCGCCGCCGGACAGCGGCAGCTTGCGCTGCACGAGATCGATGGCCTGGATGCCGTTGGTCCCCTCGTAGATCGTGGCGATGCGGGCATCGCGCAGATGCTGGGCCGCGCCGGTCTCCTCGACATAGCCCATGCCGCCATGGACCTGGATGCCTGTCGAGGCGACTTCGACGCCGATATCCGTCGCATAGGCCTTCGCCACCGGCGTCAGAATCGCGGTGCGTTCGGCGGCCTGCTTGCGCTTGCCGATATCGGTCTCGCGATGCGAACGATCKAGCGCTTCCGCGACCATGTAGGCAATCGCACGCGCCGCCTGCGTCTTGGCCCGCATCTCCATCAGCATACGGCGAATGTCGGGATGCACGATGATCGGGCTCATCGGCGCGCCTTTCGGCGCATCGAGTGCCGCGCCCTGCTTGCGTTCATGCGCGAAGGCGAGCGCCTGCTGATAGGCCCGCTCGGCGATGGCGACGCCTTGGAGCGCCACGTTCAGCCGGGCGTTATTCATCATCGTGAACATGCAGGCGAGGCCACGGTTCTCCTCGCCGATCAGCCAACCGATCGCTCCGCCATTGTCGCCATAGGCCATCGAGCAGGTCGGTGAGGCATGGATGCCGAGCTTGTGCTCGATCCCGGAGCAGCGCAGGTCGTTATGGCCGCCGAGCGTTCCATCTGCGTTGACGAGGTATTTCGGCACGAGGAAGAGCGAGATGCCGCGTGTGCCGGGAGGCGCATCGGGCAGTCGGGCAAGGACGAGATGCACGATATTCTCGGTCATGTCGTGCTCGCCATAGGTGATGAAGATCTTCTGGCCGGTGATGCGATAGGTGCCGTCCCCGGCGCGCTCGGCCTTCGAGCGCAGCGCGTTGAGGTCGGAGCCGGCCTGCGGTTCGGTGAGGTTCATCGTACCCATCCACTCGCCGGAGACGAGCTTGGCGAGATAGGTCTCCTTCAGTTCCGCCGAGCCATGGGTATGCAGTGCCTCGATCGCACCGACGGTGAGCAGCGGACCAAGCGCGAAGGCGAAGGCGGCGGAGTTCCACATCTCGGTGCAGGCCGACTGCACCAGCGCCGGCAGGCCCTGCCCGCCATAGGCTTCCGGAGCCGGCAGTGCGTTCCAGCCAGCCTCGGCCCAGGCCTTGTAGGCCTCCTTCCAGCCGGGCGGCGTGGACACCGCGCCATCCCTCAGCGTCGAACCGACCTTGTCGCCGACCATATTGAGCGGCGCGATCACATCGCCCGCAAATTTCGCCGCCTCGCCGAGGATCGCTTCGGTCATTCCGCCGTCGAGCTCGGGGGCCAGGCCATCGGCAACGAGCCGGTCCAGCCCTGCCACATGGCGCAAGGTGGCGACGATGTCCTCGACCGGGGCGCGATAGCTCATGGCCTTCTCCCTGAATGCCCTGCCCGCCTGGCAATGTGCCGGCGCAAGGTCTGCTGCCGTCGTTATGCGTTGACGGCGATGTTAGCGACGAACTATCCCCTTCGCCACGCGCCAGCCTCACGACTTTCCGCCATACGCACTGCCGCACAACACAGTTTATATATGAACCATTCCAGGTCAACGGGCTCCGGGATACGTCCGACCCGCATTCTGCAGGCCGATGCCGAAGGCATTGCCGAGGCCGCGCGCCTGCTGCGCGCCGGAGGCCTCGTCGCGCTGCCGACGGAGACCGTCTATGGATTGGCGGCCGACGCGACATCCGGCCACGCCGTCGCCGGCATCTATGCGGCAAAGGAGCGGCCGAGCTTCAATCCGCTGATCTCACATCTGCCGAGCGTCGAGGCAGCGCGGCGCGAGGGCCTGTTCGACGCCAATGCGCTGGCACTGGCAAAGGCCTTCTGGCCGGGCCCCTTGACGCTGGTGGTGCCGGCTTCGTCCGCCTGCCAGGTCAGCGAGCTGGCACGCGCCGGGCTTGCCTCCGTCGCGTTGCGCGTGCCGTCGCATCCGCTTGCCCATGCCATTCTCGAAGCAGCCGGACGCCCGATCGCCGCACCCTCCGCCAACCGGTCGGGCCGGGTCAGCGCCACCAGCGCAGAGCATGTGCTGGCCGATCTCGATGGCCGGATCGATGCCGTGGTCGATGCCGGGCCGGCCGAGGTCGGTGTCGAGTCGACGATCATCGCCTGCCTCGATGGGGCGCCCAGGCTGCTTCGACCGGGCGGCGTCTCCCGCGCGGCGATCGAGGGCGTGATCGGCCGCCCGCTGGTGCTCGCCGGCGAGGCTGGCGCCGCACCGATTTCGCCCGGACTGCTCGCCTCGCATTACGCGCCCGCTGCCGCGGTGCGGCTGGACGCCGAAGCGCCCCGCACCGGAGAAGCCTGGCTCGGCTTCGGACCGGAGCCAGCGGGCTTCGTCGCGCCGGCGATTTCGCTCAACCTGAGCCCGCGCGGCGATCTCGCGGAAGCTGCAGCCAATCTCTTCGGCTACATGCGCCAGCTCGATGCGCAGGGCCCCAAGGCGATTGCGATCGCATCGGTGCCCGCGCACGGCCTCGGGGAAGCCATCAACGACCGGCTGAGGCGCGCTGCGGCACCGCGCTGAGCCCCGCAAACAGCGCCTTGCAATTGCGCAAGATATCGCGATGCTGCCGCCGCAACCGGAGCCTGCGTCGATGAAGTCCAATCTCGCCTGGGATGATTTCAGGCTGGTCAAGGCGATCGCCGATCACGGCGGCCTGACGGGTGCGGCTGCTGCTCTTGGGGTCAATCATTCCACCGTGTTCCGCCGGCTCGGGCAGATCGAGGAGCAGCTCGGCCTGCCCCTCTTCGAACGCCACAAGACGGGCTATGTCGCTACCTGCGCCGGCGAAGAGATGGCCGTCCTGGCGAGCCGCATGGAGGAGGATGTCACCGCCTTCGACCGGCGCCTGGCCGGGCGCGATGTCGCCCCGTCCGGCGAGGTCCGCGTCACCACGACCGATACGCTCTTCCTCAACATGCTGCTGCCGATCTTCGCGGCGTTCCGCCAGGCGCATCCGGCAATCCGGCTGGATGTCGCCATCGGCTACCAGACGCTCAACCTCTCGAAGCGCGACGCCGATGTCGCGATCCGGGCCAGCGATTCGCCCGGGGAAACCCTGGTCGGGCGCCGGCTCGCGACACTGAACTGGGCGATCTATGGCCGCAGCGAGGACGGGCTCACCTCGGAGGAAGCCGCCGATCCTGCCGTCCTCTTCGAACGGGACTGGGTCACGCTCGGCGACCAGCTCGGTTATGTAAAGGCGGCACGCCATGTCCGCGACCATGTCGCGCCGGAGCGGATCGCGCTCAAATGCTCGGCCGTACTCGGCCTCACCGAAGCCGTCGAACAGGGGATCGGCATCGGCCCCCTGCCCTGCTTCATCGCCGATCAACGCCCCAGCCTGACGCGCCTGACGGCGCCCAATCCGGATTTCTCGACGGGGCTATGGATCCTGACCCATCCCGATATCCGCAACGCGCCGCGGGTGCGCGCCTTCATGGACTTTTGCGGAAACGAACTCGCGAAGCACCGCGGCCTGATCGAGGGGACGGGCTGAGCGTCAGCCTACTTCGCCCCCGCCTTCACGCAGAGGGAAGCTATCATATTAGATTGAGCATACCTTAGGACACACGCTAAGCTTGCCCTAACTGCTTTGGGAGGGGGAGCAAATTCAAAATGGCTACGATTGACGATTTTCGCGCGAACCTAGTGTCTTTCAGCGAGCGGGTGCAACGCGTTCGCGAGCACATCAAGAATGAAGAAGCAACTAAGGTCGCACTGATACTGCCATTCATATCTGTTCTTGGCTATGATGACAGAGACCCTACCGAAGTCGCGGCAGAGCACGCGGCCGATTTCTCAGAAAAATACAGAAATCGGGTAGATTACGCTATCCTGAAAGACATGAAGCCAGTCATAGCGATCGAATGCAAAACCGCAGGAAACGGCAGAAAGGACGATCGAGGTCAACTTAAAAGCTACTTTAACGCCGCAAAATCCGTCAAACTGGGCATGCTGACAGACGGAATAATCTACGAATTCTTCGTCGATTCAGCTGAACCCAATTTAATGGACGATGATCCATTTTTGATCGTCGACTTCGATAAAGTTGCCAAAGCCCAGATTTCAGACACGGTAATTGAAGGCCTATTTGCTTTAACCAAAGGAAAGTTCGACCCTGAAACTGTCGCCGAGAACGCGAGGCGAAGCCTGACCCACAGAGCTTTCTTCGACTACCTTTCTGATCAGTTCAACGAACCATCTGTCGAATTTACTCGTTTTCTTCTCAAAGAGAACGACATCAAGCACATTCGAGCCAATGCTATTGATGGGTATAGAGCAATCAGCAAGGCAGCTTTCAACGACGTCTTTACTTC
>NZ_JBFTLD010000147.1:0-15636 GCF_056396265.1 Allobosea sp. 05T422_2
GAGTGGCACGATCCGCAGCGTGCCGGCGAGCGAGGCCGTGCCGGTGACGTCGATCCGGTCCGAGACCGCGCCCTGGATCTCGGCAATGTAGGTCGAGCCGGCTCCAAGCGTCAGGTTGCCATTGATCCTCAGCACGCCCGGCGAATTACCGGGCGACAGCGTGCCGTTCACGACCGTTGACGGCAGAGTTCCAGAACCGCCAAGCGTGGCGCCGGCGGCGACCGTCACTCCGGACGAGCTCGCAATCGAGCCGTTCACAATGAGCGTGCCTGAGGTGGCCGAGGTCGCGCCGGCGTAGGTATTGGTGCCCGAAAGCGTCAGCGTTCCCGTTCCGAGCTTGGTCAGGCCGCCTGCGCCCGAGATCACGCCGTCAAAGGTCGAGTTGCTGTCGCCGGATCCCACGCTCAGGCTCCCTGCGCCCAGCGTCACCAGGCCCGCGCCTGCAAGCGTGCCGATCGACTGGTTGAAGCCATGGAGGTCAAGCGTCGCGGCCGACGCCACAGTGATCTGCGAGGACGCGCCGAAGATGCCCGATGCGCCCGCCTGCAAAGTGCCGGCCTGGATCGACCAAGACTGGCTGCCCGATCCTGAGAGTATCCAGGTGCTCGTGCCGCGCTTTTCGAAATCGGTGAAGCCGCGAAACTGAGCGCCCGCGCCGATCAAGGAGACATCGAAGCTGCCATTGCTCGAGCCGCCCAGCGCGAGCACATTGCCGGCGACGCCGCCGGCCAAGACGTTGCCCGTCACAGTCGCGCCAGCCTGCAGCTCGACCCGGTTGTTCGCACCCGTCAGCTGGATCGCATCGGAGCGCCTCAAGCCGTCGCCGGAGAGCCCGCCCGCCACGGCCGCGCCCGCTCCAAGCGTCAGGCTGAGCCCGGAACCGACGATGCCGACGCCGCCAGCGCCGCCGATGACGGGGCCGCTGCTACCCGTACCGCCGGCTCCGCCGTTGCCGCCGACCACCGACGCATTGATCATGGCATGGCCACCGGTCAGGAACTGCAGCCCCACCCCGCCTGCGCCGCCGTGCCCACCAATAGGACCGTTGTATCCGGTAGCCGAGCCACCGGCTCCACCCGAGCCGCCGGTTGCTGCGGCATGGAGGACGAAGCTTCCGCTGTTCAGGAACACCAGGCCGATACCGCCGGAGCCACCATTGCCGCCATGGCCGTACATATAGGTGATATCGTTGTGAGCTGATCCCCCCGTGCCGCCATTGCCGCCCGTCGTMGCGGCATTGATCGTGCCGGTCGCGGCGCCAAGCACTGCACCGAAACCGCCCGCGCCGCCGCCGCCGCCATCGTTCCCACCGTTGGGGGAATAGCCAGCACCACCAGCGCCGCCGTCGCCACCGGAAACCGCATTGAAGGGCAAGCTCGCCCCCGCATCGAGAAAACCGTGCGCCCCGCCACCGCCGCCGCCGCCATTGGCCCCGTTGCGTCCCGCTTGTCCCGATGCTCCTGCGCCCACGCCGCCGGCTCCGCCGGACCCTGGCACACCGTCGCCCGCTCCACCGTTGCCGCCGCTCCAGCCTGCCCCGCCGCCACCTGCGCCGGCGCCGGAATCGCCTCCGTTCCCGCCTCGTCCGCTATAGCTGTCCCCGCCGCCTGGGCTTCTGTTCATACCTCCGCCCTGGCCCCCGTCGGCCCGGGCCAGTGGGATCGACAGGGCGGCCGAAAACGCCACGGCAATTGCGAACTGCGGTCCGACACGGGCCGTGGTCCGGGACAAGGCGCGCTGCAAATGGTCGATCACTCTGTCCGCCAATCATGAGGTTCTCGTGCGATCCCGGAAGCCCGCGGCTTGCCGCCAATGCCGTCGCCGAAAGCCGGGACTGTATGGATGGCGAGGCCTCGGAGAAATACGGCGGATGCCGTATTTCGGCGCCGCGCGAGGGCGATCGTTTGCCGACCATGCGCGAGGCTTGCGCTGACGAAGCCGGTCGAGGCGGCGCATCGGCCGCCTCCCAGGTCGCGGCAGCAGCGCCGAAGAGATGAAATACGGCATCTGCCGTATTGAACGCCGCCTGCGGAGACGCGACAGTGCGGGGCCCGATCCTTCGCCAGGCGGGTTTCTGGTCCCGCCCGAGGTCGCCCTTGTCCGTTAAAGCCGTTCTGTTGCCGCCTTGCTGCTGACGAGGCCGCGGCTACGCAGCCGTCACAGCCCGCGCGGCGACGGCCGGGCTATGCCCGCTAGGGCAGGCGGGCAGGGAACTTGGGGACCGCGGCAGCGTTGGCGGCGGTGCGGTGCCGCGTCAACCGACAGGCAGGCCGACGCGCACCGCATAGGCTGCAAGTTCCGTAGCGCTGTGCAGATCGAGCTTGCGCATGAGGTTCTCCCGGTGCTTGCGGGCAGTGTGGGGGCTGATGCCAAAACGTGCGGCGACGGCGCGGGTCGTGGCGCCACCGGCGATCAGGACCAGCAATTCACTTTCCCGCCGCGTCAGCGCAACAGATGTGGTCGCATCGAACGGGATGCCGCCCGGTGTGCCCGCCCCTTGTTGGAGCGTGGCGTCACGCAGCGGGAGGCTGACATAGGGATGGCCCCGTTGCAGGGCGGCGAGGGCGTTGAACAGCTCGTCGAGATCGCTGCCCTTCACGACATAGCCGTCGGCCCCCGCCGCCAGCGCCGCCTGGGCCATCTGCGGATCGGTGTTCGCCGTCAGGATCAGGATCTTCAGGCGCGGATAGGCCTGGCGCAGCTCGCCGATGGAGCGCAGGCCCGTCAGCCCGGGCATGCCCAGGTCGAGCACGAGAAGCTCGGCCGGCCTGTCCTTCAGCAATGCGGCAAGACTTGCGCCGTCCGCGGCCTCGCCCACGACGGTACGGTCCTGCTGCGTCGCGATCAGAAGCTTCAGCCCTTCGCGGATCAGGACATGGTCGTCGGCCAGAATGATGCGGCAGGCGGTTTCTTCGGCTGGAGCGGCCGGCGTCCTGGACGTGTGGCGAGGAATCATGATGCGTGACTATTCCTTGGGCGCGCGTCACTGGCTACGGGCCCTGCGGCATCACCCCTGCGCGGTGAGCGCTTGCCGGCGCAGGAAGGAGCAATCATGCGGGTCCCGGCGCTGACGCCTGACACCAGCACCCATCTGCGTGCGGCYCTGGTCGAACTCCTCTATCGCCAGTCCGGCTCTATCCTGCTCGCCAATCTCGTGATCCCCTGGCCCGTCGCCTATGTGATGCGCGAGGTGGTGCCKGTCGGCCTGCTGATCGGCTGGATCGGCGCGACCTATCTCCTCACCGGAGCCCGCCTGCTGCTGTCGCGGCGCTATTTCGCCCGGATTGACGGCGAGGCCGAGGCGACGAACTGGGCCCGACGTTTCACGGTCCTGTCGATCCTGTCGAGCCTGCTCTGGGGAGCGCTCGGCTGGTTCGGTTTCGAACCGACGCAGCCGCATCTGATCGCCTTCGTCTGCATCGTGCTGACCGGCTTGTCGGGTGGAGCGGTGCCGTCCCTCTCGGCCTATCCGCCGGCCTATATCGGCCTGCTGATCGCCATGCACCTGCCTTTCGCCCTGCGCTGTCTCATGCAGGAAGGGTCGATCTATTCGGTCTATGCCCTGTTCCAGCTCTGCCTGATCGGCGCCTATCTCTTTTGCTGCCGGGTCACCTACCGTACCCTGAAGGAGACGGTCGCCCTGCGCTTCGAGAATCTGGCGCTGGTGCGCGGGCTCGAGCGCGAGCGGGACCGCGCCACGGCGGCCGACAAGGCCAAGACGCGTTTCCTCGCGGCGGCGAGCCACGACCTGCGACAGCCGGTCCACGCGCTCGCGTTGTTTGCAGCGACGCTCGGAACGCTCGCCCGGCGCGGCGCTGTCGGAAGCCATGAAGCCAGTGGGATCGCCGACAAGCTGGACGCGGCCATCGGCTCGCTCGGCGGGCTGCTGAACGGCCTCATCGACGTTTCGCAACTCGATGCCGGCCTCGTTCCGGTGCGACGGCAGCCGGTTCATCTCGGCAGGATGCTGGCGGACCTGCAGGAGGTCTTCGCACCCCAGGCGCGCCAGCGCGGCATCGATCTGCGCGCGGTACCGGGCGATGCCTGGGGCGATAGCGATCCGGAACTGCTCAGGCGCATCCTCGACAATCTCCTGTCGAACGCGCTCCGCCACGCCCCCGACAGCCGCGTGCTGATCGGCAGTCGCCGTCGCGGGGAGGCGATCGAGATTCTCGTGGTCGATACCGGGCCGGGCATTCCCCAGGAGCAGCATCAGGCCGTGTTCGAGGAGTTCACCCAGCTCGGCAATCCGGAACGCGACCGCGAGCAGGGACTTGGCCTCGGTCTCGCCATCGTTCGGCGCCTGGGGGCATTGCTCGAGCATCCCATCGGGTTGCGCTCCACAGCCGGCAAGGGCTCGACATTCTCCGTGCGGATTCCGCGGATCGATCCGCCGGCCTCGGGGCTGGCGCCGGCGCGGGCGCAGGCCTTCCCGCCCGGTCTTCGCATCATGGTCCTGGACGATGATCCTCAGGTGCTTGACGCCAATGTCAGCCTGTTGACGGCCTGGGGCCACGAGGCCATCGCCGGGACGGACGTCGAGGAGCTTTGCCGGCGCCATGCCAAGGTGGGCGCAGGCAGGGTGGACCTGATCATCGCGGATTATCGGCTCAAGGCCGGGCTGACCGGCAGCGAGGCCGTCGAACGCCTGGCGGAAAAACTGGGATATCGTGCCCGGGCGCTGATCGTCACCGGCGACACTATGCCGGAGCGGCTGCGGGAGCTGAACGCGACCGGATACCGCGTGCTGCACAAGCCCGTCGCGCCGGACGCCCTGCAGGCGGCGATCCGGCAATCCGGCTCCGGCCACGCGGCCGACTGAAGGCTCTCACCCTGGCCGCAATCGCAACCGGCAGGGCCGAGCCTTTCAATGCGCGGCCGCTGCGCCGCCGCCTGGGCCCTTCCTGGCGAACAGGACCACGATCGCGGCGAGGACCAGCATGATGCCGATGATGGCGAGGCTGTCGCCGAGCACCAGGGCCTGGCGCTTCGCGGTCTTGCCGCGCGCGATGACCGCCTGGCCGATGATGTTGGAGTGGAACTGCTCGCGCCTGATGATGATCGTGCCAAGCACGGCGGCACCGACCGCGCCACCGAGATTGTCCAGCGCGGCCTCGACTCGGCCATGCCCAACAGTTCACTGAACTTGTGCATCGCAATAAAAACGGTTGCACTGCAATATGTTGTCCGGGGTCGTCGTTGCTTGACATGTTTAGTGATTGAGAGTTCACTAAACAAATCGCTGAACTTGGACGGCTCGTTCCGAGGCGGCGTGAGGAAACATCCCGCGTCGGCTGTGCCCTTCGCGGTCGCGCAGGTTCGCCCGTCACCMCAATGACGGCTGGTGACGGCACGCCAAGGGAGGGAAGCACATGACACAATTCAGGACATGGATGCTGGCCGCGACCATTGCCGGGAGCGCGGCACTTGCTGCCCCCGGGGCCCAGGCACAGGGCAAGTCGCTGACGCTCTGCTGGGCGGCCTGGGATCCGGCCAATGCGCTGGTCGAACTCTCCAAGGACTTCACCGCCAAGACCAATATCGCGATGAAGTTCGAGTTCGTGCCCTGGCCGAATTTCGCCGACCGCATGCTCAACGAGCTCAATTCCAAGGGCAAGCTCTGTGACCTGATCATCGGTGACTCGCAGTGGATCGGTGGCTCCGCCGAGAACAAGCACTATGTGAAGCTGAACGATTTCTTCGCCAAGGAAGGCATCAAGATCGACGACTTCATGCCGGCGACAGTCACCGGCTATGCCGAATGGCCGAAGAACACGCCAAACTACTGGGCGTTGCCGGCTATGGGCGATGCGCTCGGCTGGACCTACCGCAAGGACTGGTTCTCCAGGCCCGAGTTGCAGGCCGAATTCAAGGCGAAGTACAACCGCGAGCTCGCGGCGCCGAAGTCCCAGACCGAGCTGAAGCAGATCGCCGAGTTCTTCCAGGGCCGCGACATCGACGGCAAGAAGGTCTATGGCGCGGCCATCTTCACCGAGCGTGGCTCGGAAGGCATCACGATGGGCGTCGCCAACGCGCTCTATCCGTWCGGCTTCAAATATGAGGACCCGAAGAAGCCCTACGCCATGGCCGGCTTCGTCAACTCCGAGGACGCCGTGAAGGGCCTGGAGTTCTACAAGTCCCTGTACAAGTGCTGCACCCCGCCGGGCTACTCCAACGCCTATATGCAGGAGGGTCTGGACGCTTTCAAATCCGGGCAGGCGGCCTTGCAGATGAACTGGTTCGCCTTCTTCCCCGGCCTGTACAAGGATCCGAATGTCGGCGGCGACAAGATCGGCTTCTTCGTCAATCCGCCTGAGAAGGAGAAGGGCTCGCAGCTCGGCGGGCAGGGCCTCTCGGTCGTCGCCTACTCGCCGAACCAGGCCGAGGCGCTGTCCTATGTCAAATGGTTCGCCTCGCTCGATGTGCAGAAGAAGTGGTGGGAGCTCGGCGGCTATACCTGCCACAAGGGCGTGCTGAACGATCCCGGCTTCGCCAAATCTGCGCCCTTCGCGGCCGATTTCCTCGTCGCCATGGGCCAGGTCGTCGATTTCTGGGCCGAGCCCTCCTACGCGCAGCTGATGCAGGCGGAGCAGGCGCGCATCCACGACTATGTCGTGGCGKAGAAGGGCACAGCCAAACAGGCGCTCGACCTGCTGATCCAGGATTGGACCAAGGTCTTCAAGGAAGACGGCAAGTTCTGACGTAAGCGGGGCTTTCCCCCCAGCCGAACCGGGGCTGCGCCTCTCACAGGCGGCGCAGCCAGTTCCCGACCTTGCCTTTGAACGGTGCTGAGTCATGAATGCGAGCGACGTCACCGGCATCAGGAGCGCGGCAGCGATGCGCGCAGCCTATCCCCCGATCGCCCACCGGGTCCGGGGCCTCAGCGACAGGGCGATCGCCTGGATCTTCATCGCGCCGACGATGATCCTCCTGCTCGTGATCAACCTGTTTCCGCTGATCTGGACGATCCAGCTCTCCTTCACCAATTACCGCGCCAATCGCCCCAATGCGCCGCTGSGCAATGTCGGGATCGAGCACTACCAGACGATCCTGTCGGATCCCGAAATCTGGCAGCGCATGCAGGCGACGGCGCATTTCGTGTTCTGGACGATCCTGCTGCAGATGGTCATCGGCTTCGCGCTGGCCTATCTGATCGACCGCAAGTTCCGCGGCCATGGCTTCTGGACCACGCTGATCCTGATCCCGATGATGCTCTCGCCGGCGGTGGTCGGCAATTTCTGGACCTTCCTGTACCAGCCGCAGATCGGCCTGTTCAATTACGTGGTCTCGTTCTTCTCCGGCATTCCGCCGTCCTCCTTCCAGATGCTCGGCGATGTGACCCTGAGTCCCTGGGCGATCATCATCGTCGATACCTGGATGTGGACGCCCTACGTGATGCTGATCTGCCTCGCAGGCCTGCGCTCGATCCCGGACTACATCTACGAGGCAGCGGAGGTCGACCGGGCCAGCAACTGGCGGCAATTCATCTCGATCACGCTGCCGATGTGCCTGCCCTTCATCATGCTGGCCGTACTCTTCCGCGGTATCGAGAACTTCAAGATGTTCGACATGGTCAATCTTCTGACCTCCGGCGGACCGGGCTCGACCACTGAACTCGCCTCGATCACGCTGAAGCGCGCCGCCTTCGAGGCCTGGCGCACCGGCTATTCCTCCGCCTTCGCAATTATCCTGTTCGTCGCCGTGTTCGGGCTGGCGAACATCTATGTGAAGGCGCTGAACAAGGTGAAGGCACGATGAGCGGCGCTCTCTCCACGGCCCATTCCGTCGTCGCGCCGAGTGGTCGCGTCAAGCTGCTGGCCGGCACCATCGTCGCCCTCTACGCGCTGGTGGCGATCGTGCCGCTGCTCTGGATCGGTCTGACCAGCATCAAGACGCCGCCCGATTCGATCTCCTACCCACCCAAGGTCGTGCCCTTCCTGCATTTCGAGCCTTCGATCGAAGGCTATTGCAACCTGTTCAACACGCGCTCGCGCCAGACGGCGGACTACCTTGCCTCGCTCCCGCCTGCGAATTCCGCCTGCGAGGAGATCACCCGTTCGCGCAGCATGGTGGTCGTCGGCCCGTCGAACTACGTGCCGCGCTTCGTCAATTCGCTGATCATCGCCTTCGGCTCGACGCTGCTCTCGGTCGGCCTGGGTACCTGCGCGGCCTATGCCTTCTCGCGTTTCAAGGTGCCGCTGAAGGACGACCTGCTGTTCTTCATCCTGTCGACACGGATGATGCCGCCGATCGCCGTCGCGATCCCGATCTTCCTGATGTATCGCGAACTCGGCCTTTCCGACACGCGGCTGGGAATGATCCTGCTCTACACCTCGGTCAATGTCTCGCTGGCCGTCTGGCTGCTCAAGGGCTTCATCGACGAGATCCCGCGCGAATACGAGGAAGCGGCGATGATCGACGGCTATACGCGGCTGCAGGCCTTCCGCAAGGTCGTGCTGCCTCAGGCCACGACCGGCATCGTCGCGACCGCGATCTTCTGCCTGATCTTCGCCTGGAACGAATATGCCTTCGCCGTTCTGCTTACCTCGGGCACGGCGCAGACCGCGCCGCCCTTTATCCCGATCATCATCGGGGAGGGCGGGCAGGATTGGCCGGCCGTGGCGGCCGGAACGACGCTGTTCCTGATACCGATCCTGGTTTTCACCGTGCTGCTGCGCAAGCACCTCCTGCGCGGCATCACCTTCGGGGCGGTGCGCAAATGAACCTGCAAATGAACCGGCATCTGAGCCATCCCCGGGAGCGCGAAGGCGCGGCCGCGTCGCGCTGGCCGAAGGCGCTGCGACGCGGCCCGATGGAAACACTGGCGACGGTGCTGATCTCGGCCGGCGTGCTGATGCTGCTGCAGCCCTTCTCGCTTGCGCTCTACGGCTATTCCTTCGTCACGACCCTGATCGGCGTCGTCATGTTCACCTTCGTCACCAAGTTCCCGGAGTGAGCCATGGCCGAGATCCGGGTCGATAATCTGGTGAAACGGTTCGGCGCCTTCATGGCGGTGCGCGATACCAGCTTCACGGTCGAGGATGGCGATTTCTTCTGCCTGCTGGGTCCGTCGGGCTGCGGCAAGACCACGACATTGCGGATGGTTGCGGGGTTGGAACTGCCATCCTCCGGCAGCATCCAGCTCGACGGCGAGGACGTCACCTTCAAGCGGGCGCGCGAACGCGACATCGCCATGGTGTTCCAGCTCTTTGCGCTCTACCCGCATATGAACGTGCGCAAGAACATCAGTTTTCCGCTGGTCTCGATGGGCGTGCCCAGGGACGAGACGAGACGGCGCGTCGAGGAAGCGGCGCGCGTGCTGCGCATCGAGCATCTGCTCGACAAATCGATATCCGGCMTTTCCGGCGGCGACCGGCAGCGGGTCGCGCTCGGCCGCGCCATTGTGCGCGAGCCGAAGGCCTTCATGATGGACGAGCCATTGGGCGCGCTCGACGCCGAGTTCCGCCATCTGATGTGCGGCGAGCTGCGCGCCCTACACGACCGGCTGAAGGCGACGACGGTTTACGTCACCCACGACCAGCTCGAGGCCATGTCGATGGCCGACAAGATCGCGGTGATGAATGATGGCGTGATCGAGCAGCTCGGCTCGCCGCAGGAGATCTATGACCGGCCGAACTCGATGTTCGTCGGGGATTTCATCGGCTCGCCAGCGATGAACTTCGTTCGTTTCGACGGCGCAGCGATTGCGGGCTCGACCTCGGTCAGCATCGATGCCGCCTCCGTGACCTTGCCGGAACTGCGCGAGAGCCACGCGCCCGKGCCGCTGGCGCTGGGGGTGCGGCCGGAGCAGATCGTCATCGGCGATCCCGGCCGGCAAGGCAGCGCCCTTCCGGGCGAGATCTTCGGCACCGAATATCTCGGCACGACCCAGATCGTGACGGTCGCCACCCCGCGCGGCAAGCTCAAGGCGCGCTTGCCCGCCCATATGCCGGTTGTCGCCGGCGACCGCGTCAGTMTCTCGTTCAGGCCGGAGCGGCTGTCGCTGTTCGATGCGGCGACGGGGAAGGCGATTCGCTCCGCCTTGCATGAGGCCGGCACGACGAGGCGCACCCATGGCTGAAGTCACGCTGACGCAGGTCTCGAAGCGGTTCGGCGCGGTGCAGGCCGCGAGCGACCTGTCGCTTACCATCGCCGATGGCGAGTTCGTGGTGCTGCTGGGGCCGACAGGCGCTGGCAAGACGACAGTCTTGCGCCTCGTCGCCGGGCTGGAAACCCCGGATGACGGCCGGATCTTCATCGGCGGCGTCGACGTCACCGCGCTGCCGCCGGCGGCGCGCGACGTCACTTTCGTGTTCCAGCAATATTCGCTCTATCCGCATCTGAGCGTCTTCGACAATCTCGCGTTCCCCTTGCGTTCGCCGACACGGCGCACGCCGGAGGACGAGATCCGGCGCGCGGTCGGCCATGTCGCAAAGCTGCTCAGGATCGAGGACAAGCTGCAGAACCGCGCGACACAACTCTCCGGCGGCCAGATGCAGCGCGTCGCGATCGGCCGCGCTCTGGTGCGCAGCCCGTCCATCTACCTGATGGACGAGCCGCTCTCCTCGCTCGATGCCAAGCTGCGCGCGGAATTGCGCATCGAGCTGAAGCATATCCAGCAGGACCTGGGCGCGACCATCCTCTACGTCACCCATGACCAGACCGAAGCGATGACGCTGGCTTCGCGGATCGGCGTGATCAACCAGGGCCGCCTCGTGCAGATCGGCACGCCGCGCAGCATCTATGAGGACCCGGCCGACATCTATGTCGCCACCCGGCTCGGCAGCCCCGGCATCAACCTGCTGCCGCGCGCACTCTTTCCCAATCTGGAGGCGCCGGCGAGCACGACCACGATCGGCGTGCGCACCGAGCATCTCGCCATCGCCAAGGCGGGCAACGGCGCGGTAACGGGCAAGGTCAACTGGATCGAGCGGCTCGGCGACCAGAACCACCTGCATATCGCGGTGAACCAGCAGCAGATCGTCAGTCTGGTCGATCCCGATGAAGGACTGGATGTCAGCGACGAGGTCAGCGTGAGCCTGCTCAGGCCGCTGTTCTTCGATGCCGACGGCCAGAGGGTGAGGTGAACCATGGATGGCGCGCTGAAGAAGAGGCTGATCGAGGCCATGACCGGGGCGATCGTCGGCCATGCCGATGAATTGACGGCGCTCGATCAGGCTATTGGCGACGGTGACCACGGCCTGAACATGAAGCGCGGTTTCGAGGCCGTGCTGGCGGACATGGATCCGATCGCGGCAAAGCCCTTGCCCGACGCCCTGAAGGCTATCGGCACGACATTGGTCATGAAGGTCGGCGGCGCCTCGGGGCCTCTCTACGGCACATTGTTCATGGCGCTGGGCAAGGAGCTGCCGTCAGAGCCGACGGTTGCGGATCTGGCGCGAGCGCTGGCCGCGGCTATCGAGGCCGTGAAGGCACGCGGCAAGTCCGATTTCGGCCAGAAGACCATGCTCGACGTGCTGGCGCCGCTCCAGGTCGCCCTCGCTCAGGGCGGCGCCGATCTCACGAAGCGCCTTCCCGAGGTCGTGAAGGACGCGGCCGAGGCGACGGTTCCGCTCAGGGCCATTCGCGGACGCGCCTCGTTTCTGGGCGAGCGTTCGGTCGGCCATATGGACCCCGGGGCACGCTCATCGGCGCTGCTCGCCACCGCAATCTGCAATGCCATCGGAGCCTGAAATCATGCCAGCCAGCAAGAATGTCGGCATCGTCATCGTGTCGCACTCGGCCAAGGTCGCCGAAGGCGCCGCCGACATGGTCCGCCAGATGGTCGGCGACAATGTCCCGCTCGCCGCGGCCGGGGGCAATGCCGAAGGCGGCCTCGGCACCGATGTCGCCGCCATCATGGCTGCGATCGACAAGGCATGGTCGGAGGCGGGCGTCGCCATCCTGGTCGATCTTGGCGGGGCCGAGACCAATAGCGAGATGGCGGTGGAAATGATGCCGGAGGAGCGGCGCGAGCGCATCGTCATCTGTAATGCCCCCATTGTGGAAGGCGCCGTGATGGCCGCGACCGAAGCGTCCGGCGGCTCGCCGCTGGCGGTCGTGCAGGCGACCGCCGAGGAATTGATGTCGGCATGAACGAGATGTCGGCCAATGCCAGCCAGAGGCAAGGTAGCGAGAGGAATGAAGGGATGCAGGAGGTGACGGCCAGCGCCCTGCTCACCAACAAGATCGGGCTTCATGCCCGGCCCTCGGTGAAGCTTACCCAGACCGCCAAGCGCTTCGGCTCCCGTATCGAGGTGGCCACCAGCGCGGCCGGCCCGTKGACCGATGCCAAGAGCCCGGTGAAGATCATGCGCGTCAAGGCGGCCAAGGGTGAAGTGCTGCATTTCAAGGCCAGCGGCGACGATGCGTCCGCGGCGCTGGCCGCGCTCGTCGATATCGTCGCACGCAAGTTCGACGAGGAGTGAGGCGTGATGGAACGCCGCCTTTCCGGCCTCGCCGCATCGACCGGGATCGCCTTCGGCCCGGCGGTGATCTTTCGCGCCGTCGGCGAGATGCAGCGCAAGACGGGGCCGGTCGCAAGCGAGCGACAGGCCCTGGCGGATGCGGTTGCCGCCTCCCTCCAGGCGGTCACGGGTTTGGCTGCCAGCCTTCACGGCGAGGCCGCCGATATCGTGGGCTTCCAGGTGGCGCTGCTTGAGGACGATGCCCTGACCGAGGGGGCCTTTGCCGCAATCGAGAGTGGTGTGCCGGCCGACGCGGCCTGGCGCCAGGCGCTGGCGGACGAGATCGCAGGCTATGAGGCGGCCGACGACGCCTATTTCCGCGCCCGCGCCGCAGATCTGGCAGATATCCGGGACCGGGTTCTGCGCCAGCTTTTCGGCTTGCCCGAGCTGACGGATGCGCCGCCCGGCGCCGTCATCCTGGCTCAGGACCTGCCGCCCTCCGCCTTCCTCGGCATCGATTGGTCGCAAGGTGGCGGCATCGTGCTCGGGGCCGGCAGCCCGACCAGCCATGTCGCCATGCTGGCGCGCGGGCGTGGCGTGCCGATGGTGGTCGGCATCGGCTCCGACTGGGAGGCGGTCTCCGGCACGGTCGTCGTCGACGGCATGGCGGGCCTCGTCCTGACCGGACCGTCGCGTGCGAGCATCGACGCGGCGCGGCAGCGGGCAGACGAACTCGGCCAAGTGCGGACCCAGGCGGAAACCCGCAAGCGCGAGCCTGCGCTGACCCGCGACGGGACCCCGATTACCGTGATGGTCAATGTCGCGGGGATGGCCGATGTCGCCGGCTTCCCGGCCGAGGCCTGCGACGGCATCGGCCTGACCCGCAYGGAGTTTCTGGTCGAGCAGGCGTTGCAGGATGAGGCGCGCCAGTTCGAGGCCTATGCCGGGTTGCTGCACTGGGCGGCCGGCCGGCCGGTGACGATCCGCACGCTCGATGCCGGTGGCGACAAGCCCATCGCCGGCTACACGCTCGATGGCGAGACCAATCCCTTTCTCGGCCTGCGCGGCATCAGGCTGTCGCTGCGCCATCCCGGAACTTTTCGCGTCCAGTTGCGCGCATTGGCCCGGGCGGCGAGCCTCGGCCCGCTCAAGATCATGCTGCCCATGGTGACGGCAGCGCGGGAACTGGAGGAGGCGAGGGGGCTGCTGGACGGCGTTCTCTCGGAACTTGCGGCCGACGGCGTGCCGCATGGCGCGCCCGCACTCGGCATCATGGTCGAGATTCCCGCGGCCGCCGTGGCGGTCGCGAGCTTCGACGCCGCGTTTTTCTCGATCGGCTCGAACGATCTGACKCAATACGCGACTGCTGCCGCGCGCGATKGGGCGGAGGTCGCGGCCTATGCCGATGTCCTGCATCCCGGCGTGCTTGCGATGATCGCGCATGTCGCGCGCCATGGTGCGGAGCAGGGTCGGGAGGTCAGCCTCTGCGGCGACGCGGGAGGCGATCCGCGCGCCATCGCCGCCTTGCTGCGGGCCGGCGTCCGGGCGGTATCGGTCTCTCCCGGGCAGCTGGCGCTGGCAAAGGAAGCGATCCGCGCGGTCGATCTCTCGCAGCCAGGGGCGGACGCATGACAGGCTTGGAAACCCTTGCCAGCGTGCCTTCGCCCTTGGCCGAGTACAAGGCGATCCTGCGCGCGGTCATCGAGAACCGTCCTTCCGGCACACGGCAGCGACTGGCGGAAGCCCTCGGCAAGAACCGCAGCTTCATCTCGCAGATCGTCAACCCGGCCTATGTCACGCCCGTGCCGGTCCAGCATCTGGAGACGATCTTCCATGTCTGCCATTTCGCGCCCTCGGAACGCGAGGCCTTCCTGAATGCTTACCGGGCCGCCCATCCCGGGCGTCTCGAGGTGGTCGACACCGCCCGGCCGATGCGCCGGCTCGTGGTCGAATTGCCGGATTTCGGCAGCGCCGACCTGAATGCCCGGGCCGACCATATCGTGCTGGGGGTCGCGCGCGGCCTGGTCTCGCTGATTCCGGTCGCGGCCGATGACGACGAAGCCGAGATGCGGGGGGAGAGCCCATGAAGAAGCTGATCAACGCGGTCGACAGCATCCTGTCGGAGAGCCTCCAGGGACTTGCCGCCATCCACGGCGATATCCTCATGCTTGGCGAAGAGGAGAAGTTCGTTCGGCGCAAGGCACTGATGCCGGGCAAGGTCGCGCTGATCTCGGGCGGGGGCTCGGGCCATGAACCCCTGCATGCCGGCTTCGTCGGCACCGGCATGCTCGATGCCGCCTGCCCGGGCCAGGTCTTCACCTCTCCGACGCCAGACCAGATGCTTGCGGCCGTCAACGCCGTCGCCACCTCGGCGGGCTCGCTCTTCATCGTCAAGAACTATGAAGGCGACGTGATGAATTTCGAGATGGCCGCCGAGATGGCCGAGACCCCGGTTGCGACGGTCATCACCGATGACGACGTTGCGGTCCCGGCCTCGATCTATTCCACCGGCCGGCGTGGCGTCGCCGGCACGCTGATCGTCGAGAAGATGGTCGGCGCGGCCGCCGAGCAGGGCCGTGATCTGAACGCGCTGAAGTCGCTCGGCGACGAGGTCAACCGGCGCACCCGCTCGATGGGCGTGGCGCTGACCTCCTGCACCGTGCCCGCAGCCGGYAAGCCGACCTTCACACTCGCCGAGGACGAGATGGAGATGGGCGTCGGCATCCACGGCGAACCGGGCCGGCGGCGCGTGAAGCTGGCAACCGCGGATGCCATCGCCGACGAGATGATGGGCGCGATCCTCGACGATCTCTCCCTGAAGAACGGCACGCCCTGCCTGCTGCTCGTCAACGGCTTCGGCGGGACTCCTGCCATGGAGCTCTATCTGATGGCCAATGCTGCAAGGCGCGTCATGGCGGGGCGCGGTCTCTCGATCGCGCGCGGGTTGGTAGGCTCTTACGTCACCTCATTGGACATGGCGGGCTGTTCGCTGACGGTGACGGCGCTGGACGACAGCCTGATCCAGCTCTGGGACGCGCCCGTCCATACGGCCGCGCTCCGCTGGGGGTAGGCGCCGCACCGTTCCGCATGCCGGCCATCGCTGGGAGGCCCGATGTCCGGTTGCGGCGCACGGCCCGGCAGTCTGCCCAACCCCGCGCGGATCAGATCTGGATGCCGTCCGGCAATCCGCCCAGTTCCTTGAGCGTGATCGGCCGGCCCTGCTTGACGC
>NZ_JBFTLD010000148.1:0-15623 GCF_056396265.1 Allobosea sp. 05T422_2
CTATAATCGTTTGGCCGCGTTCTATGGATTGGCACGCAAGGAGATGCGGCAAGCATCCCGGGAACGCTGCTTTTTGATAGCTAGAAACTATCACGTAGTTGGAACAAACGATTTGAAATCGTTCCAGCCTTGGCCACCCTGACCACAAGCATGACGGCCGGTTCAACGGCCCGCTTGGAGGAAATATGGCTGAGTTTCCGGCATGGGACCGGGACGAAGCACGTCGAATCGTCGGCGGGCTCGTTCATTTGGAAGGCGCAACCCTGCCCATCCTRCACGCGCTGCAGGAGGAGTTCGGCTATATCGACGCCGAGGCCGTTCCGCTGATCTCGGAAGCGTTGAATCTGTCGCGGGCCGAGGTTCATGGCACGATCAGCTTCTATCACGACTTCCGGTCCGAGCCGCCGCCGCGCCGCGTCGTCAAGCTGTGCCGGGCCGAGGCCTGCCAGGCGCTCGGCTGCGAAGACCTCGTCGCGCATCTTGCCCAGGCGGGCGGCATCGCGGTCGATMACGCGTCTCCCGACAGCCCCGTCGCGGTCGAGACCGTCTATTGCCTCGGCAATTGCGCACTCGGGCCCTCGGCCCTGGTGGATGGCGAACTGATCGGGCGCGTCGACGCAGCGCGCCTGCTTGCGCTTTGCGAGACGCAGCCCGGCTCGAGGGGGCAGCGATGAGCCAGGAGTTCACCAACAGCCCGCCCCCCGGCATCCGCGTCTTCGTGCCGATCGATGCGGCYGCCCTGTCGGTCGGCGCCGAAGCGGTCGCGCAGGCGATCCTGCGAGAAGCCGCGGAGCGCGGCATCGAGATCGAACTCGTCCGCAATGGTTCGCGCGGCCTGCTCTGGCTGGAACCGATGGTCGAGGTTGAAACCAGCGAGGGCCGCGTCGCCTATGGCCCGGTCACCGCGGCAGGGGTAGCCGGCCTGTTCGATGCAGGCTTCATGCATGGCGATGCGCATACGCTGCGGCTTGGCCCGGTCGCCGAACTCGACTGGATGAAGCGCCAGCAACGCCTGACCTTCGAGCGTGTCGGCGTCACCGATCCGCTCTCCCTGCCGGAATATCGCGCCCATGGCGGCCTGGCCGGATTGCAGTCGGCGCTCGCGCTTCAGCCGGCCGAGATCGTCGAGACGGTTCGCGCGTCGGGCCTGCGCGGCCGGGGCGGCGCCGGGTTCCCGACCGGGATCAAATGGAAGACCGTCCAGGACGCCAGGGCCGATCAGAAATATATCGTCTGCAATGCCGATGAGGGCGATTCCGGCACATTTGCCGATCGCATGCTCATCGAGGGCGACCCCYTCCTCCTGATCGAGGGCATGGTGATCGCGGCAATCGCCGTCGGCGCGACGCGTGGCTACATCTATCTGCGCTCGGAATATCCGCATGCCTATCGCACACTCTGCCGCGCCATTCTGAAGGCGGAGCATGCCGGCCTGCTCGGCGACTCGGTCCTCGGTTCCGGACATGCTTTCCACCTCGAGGCCCGGCTCGGGGCCGGCGCCTATATCTGCGGCGAGGAGACGKCGCTGCTCGAAAGCCTGGAAGGAAAGCGGGCGATCGTCCGGGCCAAGCCGCCCCTGCCTGCGCTGCAAGGCCTGTTCGGCAAGCCGACGATCGTCAACAACGTGCTGTCCTTCGCGGCCGTGCCCTGGATCCTGGCCCATGGCGCCCAGGCCTATGCTGATTTCGGCATGGGTCGCTCGCGCGGCACGCTGCCGGTGCAACTCGGCGGCAATGTCAGACGTGGCGGGCTGATCGAACTCGCCTTCGGCATCTCGCTGCGGGAGATCATCGAGGGCTTTGGTGGCGGCACACTGAGCGGCCGGCCGATCCGCGCCGTCCAGGTTGGCGGTCCGCT
The DNA here is from genome assembly GCF_056396265.1 of Allobosea sp. 05T422_2. Taxonomy (NCBI): domain Bacteria; kingdom Pseudomonadati; phylum Pseudomonadota; class Alphaproteobacteria; order Hyphomicrobiales; family Alloboseaceae; genus Allobosea; species Allobosea sp. 05T422_2. The sequence goes on from NZ_JBFTLD010000148.1 coordinate 1,858, forward strand.
CGGCGCCTATCTGACTGCGAGCCAACTCGACACGCCGATGGATTACGAGGCGCTGGCGGCCAGCCGGGCGATGCTTGGCCATGGCGGCATCGTCGTGTTCGACGACACGGTCGACATGGCCAAGCAGGCGCGCTTCGCCTTCGCGTTCTGCGCCAAGGAAAGCTGCGGCAAGTGCACGCCCTGCCGCATTGGCGCGACGCGCGGCGTCGAGGTGATGGACCGCATCATCGCAGGCCACGAGCGCCCGAAGAACATCGCCGTGCTGCGCGATCTTTCGCGCCTGATGACCGACGCCTCGCTCTGCGCGATGGGCGGCCTGACCCCCATGCCGGTGCTGAGCGCGCTGAACCATTTTTCCGAGGATTTCGACCGGCCACCGCTGCCGATGGCCGCCGAATGAGGAGCATCTGATGAGCCTGATCAAGGAGATCGATTTCGGGACGCCGATCCGCGTGGCGGAGAAGCTGGTCACGCTGACGGTCGACGGGCAGAGCGTCACGGTGCCGGCCGGCACCTCCGTCATGGCGGCGGCAATGAGCCTCGGCACCAAGATCCCGAAGCTCTGCGCCACCGATACGCTCGAACCCTTCGGCTCGTGCCGGCTCTGCCTCGTCGAGATCGAGGGGCGGCGCGGCACTCCGGCCTCCTGCACCACACCGGCCGAGGACGGCATGGTGGTCAGGACGCAGAGCGAGCAACTCTCGACGCTGCGCAAGGGCGTGATGGAGCTCTACATCTCCGATCATCCGCTGGACTGCCTGACCTGTTCGGCCAATGGCGACTGCGAATTGCAGGACATGGCCGGCGCCGTCGGCCTGCGCGAGGTGCGCTATGGCTATGAGGGTGAGAACCACGTCTTCGCGAAGCAGGACGGCGCGGCCAACGCGCTGTTCCTCGGCAAGGACGCTTCGAACCCCTATTTCACCTATGACCCGTCGAAATGCATCGTCTGCAACCGCTGCGTCCGCGCCTGCGAAGAGGTGCAGGGCACATTCGCACTGACGATCACCGGACGCGGCTTCGAGTCGCGCGTCGCGGCCGGCCCAACCGACTTCCTCGGCTCCGAATGCGTCTCCTGCGGCGCCTGCGTCCAGGCCTGCCCGACCGCGACCCTGATGGAAAACTCCGTCATCGCGATGGGCCAGCCGGAGCATTCCAAGGTCACGACCTGCGCCTATTGCGGCGTCGGCTGCTCGTTCAAGGCCGAGATGCAGGGCGACCGCGTCGTGCGGATGGTTCCCTACAAGGACGGCAAGGCGAACGAGGGACATTCCTGCGTCAAGGGCCGCTTCGCCTGGGGCTATGCGAACCACAAGGACCGCATCACCCAGCCGATGATCCGCGAGAAGATCACCGATCCCTGGCGCGAGGTGTCCTGGAAGGAGGCGATCGGCTACGCGGCGTCCGAGTTCAAGCGGATTCAGGCCAGCTACGGGCGGGAATCGGTTGGTGCGATCACCTCGTCCCGCTGCACCAATGAAGAGGTCTTCCTCGTCCAGAAGCTGGTGCGCGCCGCGTTCCGCAACAACAATGTCGATACCTGCGCCCGCGTCTGCCACTCGCCGACCGGCTACGGTCTGAAGACGACATTTGGCACCTCCGCCGGTACCCAGGACTTCAAGTCGGTGGCCRAGGCGGATGTCATCATCGTCATCGGTGCAAACCCGACCGACGGTCACCCGGTTTTCGCCTCGCGGATGAAGAAGCGCCTGCGCGAGGGCGCCAAGCTGATCGTCGCCGATCCGCGCCGGATCGACCTCGTGAAGTCGCCGCACATCAAGGCCGAGCATCACCTCCAGCTCAGGCCCGGCACCAATGTCGCGCTGATCAATGCGATTGCCCATGTCGTGGTCACCGAGGGGCTGATCGACGAGGATTATGTCCGCGAGCGCTGCGACCTCACCGATTTCGAGATCTGGGCCCGCTTCATCGCCGAAGAGCGCAACTCGCCCGAGGCGAGCGAGGAATTCACCGGCGTGCCGGCGACCGAGGTCCGCGCCGCCGCGCGCCTCTTCGCGACCGGCGGCAATGGTGCGATCTATTACGGGCTCGGCGTCACCGAGCACAGCCAGGGCTCGACCACCGTCATGGCGATGGCGAACCTCGCGATGGCCACCGGCAATATCGGCCGCGAGGGCGTCGGCATCAATCCGCTGCGCGGCCAGAACAATGTCCAGGGCTCCTGCGACATGGGGTCGTTCCCGCATGAGTTCTCCGGCTATCGCCATGTCTCCGACGATGCGACCCGCCAGATCTTCGAGATGATGTGGGGCGTGCCGCTCGAGACCGAGCCGGGCCTGCGCATTCCCAACATGCTCGACGAGGCGGTCGGGGGCACGTTCAAGGGGCTCTATGTCCAGGGCGAGGACATTGCGCAGTCCGATCCCAACACCCAGCACGTCACGGCGGGTCTCGCTGCGATGGAATGCGTCGTCATCCAGGATCTCTTCCTGAATGAGACGGCGAAATACGCCCATGTCTTCCTGCCGGGCTCGTCCTTCCTGGAGAAGGACGGCACCTTCACCAATGCCGAACGCCGGATCAACCGCGTCCGCCAGGTCATGGCGCCGCTCTCGGGCAAGTCGGAATGGCAGGTCACGATCGATCTCGCCAATGCGCTCGGCTATGACATGGCCTACGCCCATCCCAGCGAGATCATGGACGAGATCGCGCGACTGACGCCAAGCTTCGCCGGGGTGAGCTATGACAAGCTCGACAAGCAAGGCTCGGTGCAATGGCCCTGCAACGAGAAAGCCCCGAACGGCACGCCACTGATGCATGTCGACCGCTTCGTGCGCGGCAAGGGCAAGTTCATGATCACGGAATACGTGCCGACGCAGGAGCGCACCGGCCCGCGCTTCCCACTGATCCTGACGACCGGCCGCATTCTCTCGCAGTACAATGTCGGGGCTCAGACGCGCCGGACCGAGAATTCGATCTGGCACGATGAGGATGTGCTCGAAATTCACCCATTCGACGCGGAGAACCGCGGCATCCAGACGGGCGATCTGATCTCGCTTGCCAGCCGCTCGGGCGATATCGCATTGCGGGCCGAGGTCTCGGAACGCATGCAACCGGGCGTGGTCTACACGACCTTCCACCATGCCTCGACCGGCGCCAACGTCATCACCACCGATTATTCGGACTGGGCGACGAACTGCCCGGAATACAAGGTCACGGCCGTCGAGGTTCGGCGCACCAATTACTATTCGCAATGGCAGGAGCGGAACCGGGAGGAAGACGTTTCGCTCAGGCTGATCGCGGGCAGGTTGCCGGATGCCGCAGAATAGTTCGCCCGCCCAGTCCCCGGCCTCCTGCGCCGTCCAGGTCGAACCGCTGCGGTTCGACTCAGGCCCGCAGCCGTTCGCGATCGCCGAGGTCCCGGTCGAGACGCCGGTGAACGTCGTCTATGGCACCCTGCCCTATGCGGTGATGATGGCGAGCCCGGCCGACCTGGAGGATTTCGTCGTCGGCTTCAGCCTGACCGAAGGCATCATCACCGGGGTTGAGGAGATCCGCGAGATCCGGGTCACGCCGCGGGAAGACGGCATCGTGGTCTCGGTCGATCTGGCGCCCGGCCGTTTCCGCGAGCATCTGGCCCGGCGTCGCAATCTCTCGGGCCGCACATCCTGCGGCTTGTGCGGCGTCGAAACCCTGGCCGAGCTGCCGGTCGCGGAGCGGCTGTCCCGCAGCCGCTCCGCGGTGACGCCTGCCGCCATCCGGGCTTCGCTCGCCGCATTGGAAGGCCACCAGCCCCTGCATCGCCTGACGCGCGCCGTCCATGCCGCGGCCTGGTGCGACGGCGAGGGCAAGATCCTGGCTGCACGCGAGGATGTCGGCCGTCACAATGCGCTGGACAAGCTGATCGGCGCCCGGCTTCGTGCCGGCCATGGCACCGATGACGGCTTCGTCCTCGTCACCAGTCGCGCCTCATTCGAGATGGTCGAGAAGGCCGCGATCTTCGGAGCCGGAACGCTGGTTTCGGTTTCGGCCCCGACATCCCTGGCGATCGAGCGGGCCAAGCGCCTCGGCCTCACCCTGGTCAGCATCGCGCGCAGCGATGCTGCCATGCTTTTCACTGGCACGCTCGCGCATGAGCGGGAGGCCCACACGTCATGAGCACGATAGGCAATACGCCCTCCTCGCATGCCGAAGCGGTGCTGGCAGGCAAAGGCGCCAAGCTCGCGCACATGGGCGGCCAGATCGCCGAGTTCTTCCAATCCTACCCGGACGAGCAGGCCGTGCCCGCGATCGCCGACCATATCAACCAGTTCTGGAGCCGGCGCATGCGCGACGACTTCATCGCAGCCTTCGCTGCAAACCCGTCCGGATTGCCACCGCTGCTGCGCAAGGCGCTGCCCAAGATTAAGGGCGCGCCCGCCGGACGCTGACATCTCTGCTGTTCACGGAATGCCACCGGCCCTTCGAGGGAAGGCCGGTGTCGGAAGAAGCCGGTGCGGAAACCGGCCAGGACGCCAAACGCTCGGGGAGAATGACTGGGATGAGCATCGCACAAGATCTGGGGCAAGTCGCACCGTCGCCCGGCCTGCTGGACCGGGAGCGGATCATCGCGACTGCGGGGTTCAATCGCTGGCTGGTGCCGCCTGCGGCGCTCTGCATCCATCTATGCATCGGCATGGCCTATGGTTTCAGCGTGTTCTGGCTGCCGCTCAGCCAAGCGATCGGCATMACCAAGCCCGTCGCCTGCGCGGCGGATGTCGGGCTGATCGGCTCGCTGTTCACGACGAGCTGCGACTGGAAGGTCGCCGATCTCGGCTGGATGTACACGCTGTTCTTCGTGCTGCTCGGCTCTTCGGCAGCGATCTGGGGTGGCTGGCTCGAACGCTCGGGCCCGCGCAAGGCTGCCTTCGTCTCGGCGCTGTGCTGGTGTGGCGGACTGCTGATCTCGGCCCTTGGCGTCTACACCCACCAGCTCTGGCTGATGTGGCTGGGCTCGGGCGTGATCGGCGGCATCGGACTTGGCCTTGGCTACATCTCTCCGGTTTCGACGCTGGTGAAGTGGTTCCCGGACCGGCGCGGCATGGCGACCGGCATGGCGATCATGGGTTTCGGCGGCGGCGCGATGATCGGCTCGCCTCTGGCTGACATCCTGATGAACTATTTCAAGACGCCGACCTCCGTCGGTGTCTGGCAAACCTTCGTCGTGATGGCCGTGATCTACTTCGCCTTCATGATGGCAGGTGCCTTCGGCTACCGCATTCCGCCCGCCGGCTGGCGCCCGGAAGGCTGGACGCCGCCGGCAACGCAGAACGCGATGATCACGTCCGGCCATGTCCATCTCAAGGACGCGCACAAGACGCGGCAATTCTGGCTGATCTGGGCGGTGCTCTGTCTCAACGTCTCCGCGGGCATCGGGGTGCTCGGCATGGCGTCACCCATGCTGCAGGAGATTTTCGCGGGATCGCTGATCGGCAAGCCCGAGATCGGCTTTGCCGCGCTCGATGCCGAGCAGAAGAAGCAGATCGCGACGATCGCCGCGGCCTTTGTCGGCCTGCTCTCGCTGTTCAACATCGTCGGCCGCTTCTTCTGGGCCTCGCTGTCGGACAAGCTCGGGCGCAAGCTGACCTATGCCACCTTCTTCGGCCTCGGCATGCTGCTCTACGGGCTCTCGCCCTGGGCGGCGCATGCCGGCTCGCTGGCGCTGTTCGTCGGCTTCTTCTGTATCATCCTGTCGATGTATGGCGGCGGCTTCGCGACGGTTCCGGCCTATCTCGCCGACATGTTCGGAACCCAGTTCGTCGGCGCGATCCACGGGCGCCTGCTGACGGCCTKGTCGACGGCCGGCATCGTCGGCCCGGTGGTCGTGAACTACATCCGCGAGGCGCAGATCAATGCGGGCGTGCCCCGTGCGCAGGTCTATGACCGGACGATGTATATTCTGGCCGGCATGCTGGTGCTGGGCTTTATCTGCAACCTGCTCGTGCGCCCCGTTGCGACGAAATGGTTCATGAAGGACGCGGAAGTCGCCGCCCTCCAGGCCAAGTCGGCCAATGCCAGCGCCAGCCTGCATTACGGCTCCTTCGGCATCGGTAAGGGCGGGCTCGACGGCACGGCGCTGCTCGCCTGGGCCGTCGTCGGCATCCCGATTGCCTGGGGTGTCTGGATCACCCTGTMCAAGTCGCTGGCGCTGTTCCGGTAACCGACAGGATTCGGACGTGACCGTCGAGGCCTGCGGCATGCCGCGGGCCTCGATCCGTTTGGGGCGTGCCGGCCAAGGAGACAGCTCTCCGCCCTCCCCGTTATTCAGACGGAAATACAATGCGATGTCTTGGCTTCTTCGTTAGAGTCATGAAGTAACGGTTGCGCGCAAATCGTCCTTCCCAKCGATGGCCTGGAAGAGTTGCGTGGACAACGACCTGCCCGGTCGGTTATATTCCAATGGATATAGCGAACTTCCTGATCGCGCGACCATTGGGTGCCATGCCGGACGACAGAGCGACCTCCCTCCCGGAACCAGCCGCGACGCTGGAAGCCAGGGCCTTGCAGGCCAGCGAGCTGTTCAAGGTCCTGGCTCACAAGAACCGGCTGAAGCTGCTCTATCTGCTTGCAGAGCAGGAACGCTCGGTCGCGGAACTCGAAACCGCCCTGTCCCTGAGCCAGGCCATGGTCTCCCAGCAGCTGACCCGCCTGCGGCTTCAAAGGATCGTGTCGACGCGCCGCGTCGGCCGGCGGATCTTCTACCGCCTGAACGACCGCGGCGTCGGCGCCGTGATCGCGGCCACCCTCGATGCGACGGCTGCGCATTGGACGAAAGCTCACGCCTGATCGAGGCGCGCGCAAAGGCCGGTCTAGTCCTGCTACGCGCCGGACAAGGGCCGTTCCGCCATTTCCGTTGCGACCGGCCCGTCGATCKGCGTGTCGTAGGTCATCAGGATATAGCCGAGCACGGAATAGAATCCGACGGTCGCGATCAGGTCGAAGACCGCCTTGCGCCCGAATGCCTCCGCAAGCTCGGCCTCGAGTTCGGCCGGCAGGCGGCGCTGATCGAAGAGCGCGTCGACAGCGCGGGCGACCAGCCCGTCCTCGCCCTCCGGCATCCCGCGCATCGCGGCGATACGCGCATCGCTCATCCCCAAAACCCGGGACCGGCTGACATGATGGGCCCATTCATAGGGCGAGCCCATCCGGTGCGCGGCGCGCAGGATAACCAGCTCCGAACGCACGGCGCCGAGCGCGCTGTCCCTCACCACATGCTGGCGTAGCGCAGCCCAGGCCTTCAGCAGCTCCGGATGATGGGCCATCGTCCGGTAGACATTGAGCGCGCCGGCAAAACCGGTTCGCATCTCGGCAATCTGGTCCGGCCAGCCGGCGTCAGTGATCGGTGGGCAAGGAGAGTTCGTCATTGTCAATCTCGTTGAAGGCAGCGCCGGAGGATGCCGGTTCTGAAAATCACTGGCCCGAAAAAGTTCCGGTTTTTGGGACCGATGCAAACACGGAAAGGCTGAAGCATCGGGCCAGTCAGCTGCGCACCGCTGCCTCGATCGCCGCGCCGATCCGCTCGACGATAAGGTCGATCTCGTCAGGCTGGATGATATAGGGCGGTGCAAGCAGCACATGGTCGCCGAGCCGCCCGTCCACTGTGCCACCCATCGGATAGCTCATCAGGCCGCGCGCCATCGCCTCCTTCTTGATCCGGGCATGCAGATTCAGGGCCGGATCGAAGGGGGCCTTGGTTTCCTTGTCCGCAACGATCTCGATGCCGCGGAACAGACCGCGCCCGCGGATGTCGCCGACATGGGCGTGCTGGCCGAGCCGTGCGTCGAGCCCAGCCTGCAGGCGCTCGCCCATCAGGCGGACGTGTCCCATCATTTCCGGCTGCGAGATGATCTCGACGACCTTGTTCGCCGCCGCCGCCGCGAGCGGGTGGCAGATATAGGTATGACCATGCTGGAACAGCCCTGAGCCCTGGGCGAAGGCGTCATAGATCCGCTGCGACAGCAGCACGGCGCCGATCGGCTGATAGCCACCCCCCAGCCCCTTGGCGATGGTGGCGAGGTCGGGCGAGATGCCGTCCTGCTCGCAGGCGAACATCGTGCCGGTGCGGCCCATGCCGCACATCACCTCGTCGAGGATCAGCAGCACGCCGTATTTGTCGCAGACGCGGCGCACCCTCGCGAAATAGTCCGCGACCGGCCCGACAGCTCCCAGCGTTGCGCCGACCACCGGCTCAGCTACGAAGGCGATCACCTCTTCGGCGCCGAGTTCGAGGATCTTCGCCTCCAGTTCGTCGGCGAGCCGTTCGGCATAGGCTTCGGACGTCTCGCCTGGCCTAAGGTCACGATAGGCATAGCAGGGCGAGACATGGTGGCTCTGTGGCAGGATCGGCTGGAACTGCGCCCGCCGCCAGGCATTGCCGCCGGCCGCGAGCGCGCCGAGCGTATTGCCGTGATAGCTCTGCCGGCGGGCGATGAAATGGCGGCGCTGCGGCTGGCCGATTTCGACGAAATATTGCCGCGCCATCTTGAGCGCCGCTTCGACCGCCTCCGAACCGCCCGAGACGAGATAGACGTAGTCCAGCCCTGCTGGCGCCAGGTCGATCAGGCGCTCCGCAAGCTCTTCCGCGACATCGGTGGTGAAGAAGGAGGTGTGGGCATAGCTGATGCGGTCCATCTGGGCGCGCATCGCCGCAAGCACCTCCGGGTGGCCATGGCCGAGGCAGGAGACGGCGGCCCCACCGGAACCGTCGATATAGCTGCGCCCCTCGGCATCCGTGATCGTGATGCCCTGCCCCGCAACCGCTCGCGGTAGCCGCCCATTCAGGGAGCGATGAAGAATCCTGGTCATCCTGGCTTCCGGGTTAGCGTGGCCCCGCCGCCCTCACCGCGGCCTGCAATTCATGGCACAGGGCAGCAATCGGCGCACGTCGCCAGACACCGGTGCCAACAGAGTATCCTGCGGCGCGACGCGCCATACTCTTGTTGAGCACCGAGTCCTGAAGGTCTCTCTGTATGTATTGCGAAAGAGGGGCCTCGCGCCCGCGCTGCTGGCGATATCAGGGTGCTCTTGGCGGCATCCCCGGCGCATCTGCGCCCGCATTTTCCCTCTTCCGGGCGAGCACCTGTTCCGCATCGGCGCCCGGCCGTATTCATGACCGGCGCACCAACGGCAGGTCATAGCTGACGTTACGTAGGCGTCCCTTGAAAGCACAAAGGAAGTGCTTTATATCCTCGGCATGGTTTCGCGCTATCAGTCGACCATGAGCTACGTCCTGGACCCCTCGCCGGACGACATGCGCGCGATCCGCGCAACGCTCGCGGATTATGCCGAGATGATGCGCATTCTCGACGAGATCGAACGGGATCGCGGCGCCAGTGCGAATCTCGTCGCCTTGCACGAGCAGGCTTACGCCACCATCCGCGAACAGACGCGGTTACCGGCGCGGCTGGTGACGCTCGGCCTGCGGGATCACGCCGGCCGAACCAGTGGAACCGTCGTCGCCGACCTGCCGCTGGATGGGCGGCTCTATGCCATCAAGACCCCCACACATCTGAGCCTCTCCACCATCGAGGGGCGCAGGCTCATTCCCTATTCTGTTGCCGGCTACGTACCGGGTTGGTCGGATCACGCCGAAGCACGGCTGGTGCTGCGGGATGACGAGTCTCTCATCCTCGTCGGCATCGCTGCTGCCATCACACCGAAGGAGACCGTCATGGCCACCGAAGGAATTTTATCGCGCATCGGGCGTATCATCGCAGGCGCCGCCCACGGCACCGTCGATGCCCTTGAAGGCGCCAACGCCATCGTCACCGTCGAGCAGTCGATCAGGGAGATCGACGCGGTCGCGGAGGATGCGCGGGCGGGCGCCGGCAAGGCACGCGCCGAAGAGCACCGCCTCAAGGCGAAGATCGCCGAGATCAACGACGAGATCGAGGATCTCGCAGGGAAGATCGAAGTCGGCCTGGYCAGCGGGCGCGAGGATCTGGTCACACCCGTCATCGGCCTGCAGATCGACCTGGAGGCACAGCGCTCGGCGCTGGAGACGGCGCTGGCCGAGGCTGCCGGCAAGATCGAGGAGGCGGGCAAGGCCCTCCAGGCTGTCAACTCCGCCCGGCAGGATGCCGTTGCCCGGCTCGCCGCCCTGAAGAAGAGCAAAGGCGCGGAGGATGCGAGCCAGGGCGTGAGTGCCTCGGTCCGCAATGACAACCGGCTGGCCCAATCGCTGAACGCGATCGAGCGCGTCACCGGTGTCTCCGGGCGGCCGGAGACAGGTGCCTCCGAGGTCGAGGAACTGGCCCGCCTGCAACGCGAGAGGGCAATCCAGGAGCGGCTGGCCCGCTATAAAGGGCACAGCGGTTCATGAGCGCACTGACTGCGCCGGGCCTCTATCCCTTCACGATCGCTGCGCTGATCCTCGTCGGCATCGTCGCCATCGAGATCCTCGCGATGGTCGTGGGGATGTCGATCTCGTCGCTGGTGAATGACGGGCTCTCCCATCACGGCGTCCATAGCGAGCACGGCCCGCTCGATGCCTGGATGTCTTGGCTCAACCGGGGCGGCGTGCCGCTGCTCGTGCTGATCATGATCTGGCTGGCCTCGTTCGCCATCGCCGGATTCGCCATTCAGGGCGTGGCCCAGGCGCTTCTTTCGCCGCTGCCGACACTGTTTGCGAGCCTGCTCGCCGTGATGGCGGCGCTGCCGATGACACGTGCGCTGTCGCGTTGGACGGCGCGGATTATCCCGGGCGATGAATCCAACGCCATCAGCCAGTCCGACCTGATCGGGCTGACCGGCACGGTGACGCTCGGCCCACTCGACCAGGGCAAGCCGGGACGGGTCCGCGTGAGGGACCTGCACGGCAACATCCACGTMCTGCGGGCAAAGGCCGCCGCAGGCCACCTCATCCCGCAAGGGGCGAGCGTTCTGGTGGTCGATGGTTCCAATGGGTTGTTCGAGGCCATTCCTGCGCCGGATGAGCTCGGCGCGCAGACCTGAAGCTGGGTAAGGGGAAATACGTTCATGGACTATGTTTCCGTCCTCACGATTGCCGGAACGGCGATTGTGCTCATCATCGGCATCGGCGTGGTCATGGCGGCGCTCTATACGCGCTCGACCCGGGACAAGGCCTATGTCCGTACCGGCCTAGGTGGCAAGCGGGTCGTCCTCGACGGCGGATCCGTGATCCTGCCGATCTTCCATTCCTATTCCTGGGTGCAGCTCAGCACGTTGCGCCTTGAAGTTCACCGCAGCGAAGGCGAGTCGCTGATCACGGCCGATCGCATGCGCGCCGACATTACCGCCGAGTTCTACGTGCGGGTGAAACCGGATGCGGACAATATCTCCCTGGCGGCGCAGACGCTGGGCGACCGCACCAACAATGCCGACCTGCTGAAGACCCTCGTGGAAGCCAAGTTCGTCGACGGGCTGCGCTCGGTTGCCGCGACCATGAGCCTGAAGGACCTGCAGGAAAAGCGCTCTGACTTCGTGAAGGCGGTGCAGGATGCCGTCGCGGCCGACCTGCAATCCAACGGCCTCGAGCTTGAATCCGTCTCGCTCACGCGGCTCGACCAGACCGACATCAAGCATTTCAACCCCAACAACACTTTCGACGCCGAGGGTTTGACCGCGCTGACCCGCGTCACCGAGGAGCGGCGCCGCGAACGCAACGAGATCGTGCGCGAGAACGAGGTGGCCATCGCGACGAAGGACCGTGAGGCAACGCTGCAGCGCCTGACGATCGAGCGCGAGCAACGCGACGCCGAACTCAACCAGCAGCGCGACATCGTCAACAAGACGGCAKAGACGCGCGCGGAACAGGCCCGTGCGGAGCAGGCCGCACGCCTGGCCGAGGAGACGGCCCGGCTCGAGACCGAACGTGGCGTCGCCAAGAACGAGGCAGAGGCGCGCCAGGCCAAGGAGACCGCCCGCATCACGGCCGAGCGCGGCATCGCCGAAAGCGCGGCCGAAGCGACGCGCATCACCGAGACAGCCAGGATCGACGCCGCCATCGCCGTTGCACAGAAGAGCGAAGCCGAGTCACAGGCCAAGGCCAAGGCGGAGGAAGCCAAGGCGGCAGCCGTCACCGCCGAGGAGCAGGTCGCGACCGCGCGCGCCGTCGAGGTCGCCGAACGCGCCAAGAAGATCGCCGTCATCGACGCTCGCAAGGATGCCGAGCAGGCCGCAACCGGTATCACGGTCAAGGCCGAGGCCGAACGCGAGGCCGCCGAGAATCTCGCTGCGGCCATGCTGACCAAGGCACAGGCCGAGGCCGAGGCCGCCAAGGTTCGTGCGGGCGGCATCATCGAACTCGGCGAGGCGGAGGCGAAGCGCGAGCGTGCGCTCAACGAAGCCCGCAATTCGCTCTCGCCGCAGATGGTCGATTTCGAGCTGACGAAGCAGCGCATCGCCGTCATTCCCGAAGCTCTCGCGCAGGTGATGAAGCCGATCGAGAAGATCTCCGACATCAAGATCTTCAGTGCGGGCGGCCTGCTCGGCGCCATGGGCGCTGGCGGCGCAGGATCGGCCGGACATGGCGGCCCGATCGCGGACCTCAGCAGCCAGCTCCTCAGCTATGGCGCGCAAAAGCCGATCGTCGATGCGATACTGGCCCAGGCCGGCTTCGCAGGCGATGATCCGGTGCATGCCTTACTCAACGGAACGCAACGCCCGACCGCGCTTCCCGCAGCCGAAGGCGGGGCGGCGTAAGCGACCTTTGCGCCGCGCAGCCCTTGCGAGCGCCGCTCGGTCGAGGGGCACAAGGCGGCGGCTCAAGCGTCCGGCTTTGACCGCCCCTCCCTCAGAGGCCGGGAGCCTGATCGACAAGCGTCAACCGGGGGATTTTGGTCCCCCGGCCGATGATCGCGCCGGGCGCGATGACCGCGTTCGCGCCGACCCGCACGTGGTCCCCGACGAGCGCCCCGAACTTCTCGACGCCGGGCTCGACGACCCCTCCGCCAAAGACGAAGCGAATAGCCTTCGTCTCCCATTCGTTACGGTGGTTCGCGATGATCGCACCCGCTTCGAGATTGACGTCCGCACCCAGGATCGAGTCGCCGACGAAGTTGAAATGCGCGAGCGTGGCCCCCTGGAACAGGAAGCTCGACTTGAGCTCGCATCCGGGCCCGATGATGCAGCCCTCGTCCAGGAACACGCCGCCACGCAGATAGGCGCCGGCGGCCAGGAAGCAGCCCGGCCCGATGATCGCGGGCCCCTTCAGGACAGCCCCGCTCTCGATCGTCGCGGTCCGGTGCACCGCGATATCGCCTTCACGCCTGTAATCGTCATTAAGAGCGCTGAGCGCCGCTCCGACCAGTTCCGCGGCCCTCTGGGTGATCTGCCAGGCGTGTTGAGCGTCCTGCCGGAATGGCGAAACCGGCCAAAGCGCGACGAATTTCTCGATCCGCAGATCGGCAGACATGGCGTCTCCTCACTCTCTCGATCCCTTCGCTGGCCGAGGTCAGCATCGCAACGCCAATTGCCGTTGATGTGCAGCCGCGAGCCATGCAACACTTTGTATTCAGACCGGACCGAGGACGCTTGGTGTATTTCTCCGCGCATAGTACCGGGCGACAACAGGGTTAGACGATCCCGCTTCGTCTAACGGCAGGACACCTGATTTTGGCTCAGGGAATTGTGGTTCGAATCCATGAGCGGGAACCACCCCAAATACATCGTCAGCCGGCATTCCCGGTTTCCKGATTTGACCGCGTTCCGAACAATCGTGAACGAAACCCCACCCCCTTGCCCGCTGGCCAGGACATGCTGACGCTCGACCATCTCACCGTGATTGCGCCGACGCTGGTCGAAGG
>NZ_JBFTLD010000149.1:0-20594 GCF_056396265.1 Allobosea sp. 05T422_2
AGGCCTACATCCTGACGAAGGAAGAGGGCGGCCGCCATACGCCGTTCTTCACCAACTACCGCCCGCAGTTCTACTTCCGCACGACGGACGTGACCGGCGTGGTGCACCTGCCTGAGGGCACCGAGATGGTGATGCCTGGCGACAACATCGCCATGGAAGTGCACCTGATCGTGCCGATCGCGATGGAGGAGAAGCTGCGCTTCGCCATCCGCGAAGGCGGCAGGACCGTCGGCGCCGGCGTCGTCGCCAGCATCATCGCCTGATCGACAGCGCGCCATCGCGTTCGGAAGGGGCGGCGGAAACGCCGCCCTTTCTTTTTGCTCACAGCCTTGTCGACATCGGTTCTTTTTCGACTTGAAATGCGCGGCGGGTTGGGGCAAAGCACTGCGCGACTACAGGGGTGTAGCTCAGTTGGTAGAGTACCGGTCTCCAAAACCGGGTGTCGCAGGTTCGAGCCCTGCCGCCCCTGCCAGTCTCGCGATCGTACTGCGATGACGCAGAACATCTACGACGACGAGACTTTTTCCAAGGTTACAGCCAGTTCCACGCTCGATCCACGGTCTTGACGGTGCGCCCGAGTGGGATGCGCTGCGCCGCCTCCTGCCGGAACTGCGCCGACATGGCCGGTCGGGCCCTATCTTGACGAAGGGCCGCGCCGGACGAACTGGCCGGCCGAGGGCATCATCAAGCAGCATAGAACGATCGGAACCTATCTCCAGTTGCTGCTGACGGCCGGATTCATCCTGACCCATCTCGAGGAATGGGGGGGCGGTCCGGATCAGGTCGGCGAACATCCGGAGTGGGCGAGGGAGCGCGAACGTCCGCCCTTCCTGCTGATCGCCTGCCGCAAGMCCGCAGCGCCCCGAGGTTGACGAGAGCGCTCGGATCAAAAGCGCTTGGCTAACGTGCCGGAGCGTTGTAAGAGGCCTCATGACGGCGCGCGGCTCCCTGAGCCCCGCGCCGCGAATCTTTCAGGACGTCCGAATCGGGCGCGGCCCGAAACCGAGGTGACCACTCAATGGCGAAGTCCAACCCCTTCCAGTTCCTGCAGGAGGTGCGCTCGGAGGCCGCGAAGGTTACCTGGCCGTCGCGGCGCGAGACACTGATCACCACCGGCCTCGTCTTGGCCATGGTCGTGGCTGCGAGCCTGTTCTTCCTCTTTACCGATACGATCATTCGCTGGTCGCTCGGTTTCATCCTTGGCGCACGCTGAGCGGAGTTTTGACGTGAGCACCCGCTGGTACATCGTCCACGCCTATTCCAACTTCGAGAACAAGGTCGCGCAGTCGATCCGCGATCAGGCGGCGCAGCGCAATCTCGCCGACAAGTTCGACGAGGTGCTGGTCCCGACCGAGAAGGTCGTCGAGGTTCGTCGTGGCCGCAAGGTGGACGCCGAGCGCAAGTTCTTCCCGGGCTACGTCCTGGTGAAGTGCGAGATGACCGACGAGGTCTATCACCTGATCAAGAACACGCCGAAGGTCACCGGCTTCCTGGGGGCCGACAAGGCCAAGCCCATGCCGATCCCCGAGCATGAGGCGATGCGGATCAAGGGCCAGGTCGCCGAGGGCATCGAACGCCCGAAGCCGACGGTGGTCTTCGAGGTCGGCGAGCAGGTCAAGGTTGCCGACGGCCCCTTCGCCTCGTTCAACGGTGTCGTCGAAGACGTCGATCACGCACGCGCCCGCCTCAAGGTCGCGGTCTCGATCTTCGGCCGCGCCACGCCGGTCGAGCTCGAATACGGCCAGGTCGAGAAGATCTGATCGCGCTCTTGCACGAGGGCCGCATTTTTCTGCGGCAGCTTGTTGGTTAAGGCACTTTTAAGCGATGCTGACGCAAGGTCCGCGCCGAAAATCCGGCGCGGGCTTGCATGTTTCCGAAGAGCTTCAAGGCAACTGTCGGTCAGCGTCTTGCCGTCTGGGGCGCGCTGCTTGGTCTTGTTGCGCTTCTCCTTGCCGCCGCCGATGTCGTCAGCTCGATCCGCCTGACGCAATTCTCGCGGGATCTGGTGGCGTATGCTGGCGCGGGTGATGCGCTCGCCCAGGCCGATTCCGCCTATCAGCGGCTGAACGCCTCGCTTCTGTCCGATAGCGGGCCGCCCGCGGAGAAAGCCGATATCGAAGTGGTGGCGCGGAGCGTCGCCGATATCGCCATGCGCCTTCACGGCTCCGTCCATGCGCGCGCCCAGGAGGCTGTCGATCTTCTCGGAGAGCTGTCGGGGCAGGTCGGATCGGACCATATCGGAGCGCGCGAATCGCTGAAGCGGCTCGCCGCGAAGCGCAACGAACTGCGCGTCGCCTTGAACGAGGGCATGACCGAGGTCAGCGGTCGGCTGGCTCTGCATGTCGACAACGCCCGGCAGAACAAGCTGCTGCTGTCGCTGCTCGGCATGTTCCTGGTCGTTCTCGTCATCGCGCTGGAATATCGCTGGCTGGTGCGGCCGATCACCGGGATGGCGCGCGCCCTGGGCTCGGTCGAGCGGGACCGGGCCTGGATCGGCAAGCTGGCGATCCGGCGCGATGAGATCGGCATGCTGGCGCGGGCGCTGCTGGCCCATCTGCGCGGCGAGCAGGCCCAGCAGGAGGCGGCCAAACAGCGTCTCGAGGTGCTGTCGCACGAGGTCGAGCGGCGTGACCGTCTCCAATTGCAGGGGCAGGCCTTCCAGCAGCGCATCGCTTCGATTGCAACGGTGCTGGAGCAACATGCGGCGCGCATGTCGGGCGCGTCGGGCGAGCTCGCACGCTTTTCGGGCTCCGTGGACGAGCGAGCGGCCGCCGCAGCCGGYTCGACGCAGCGGGCCTCGACCCATGTCGATGATGTCTCGCGCTCGCTGATCGATATCTCGCGCCTGTTGACGACGACGGCTGGCGAGGCACAGCGGACGACCGAGGTTGCGACCGCCGCCAAGGTGCTGGTCGAGGAGGCCACGGCCGATACGGTGGTGCTATGCGAGGCGGTTGGGGCAATTTCGGAGATCATCAAGATCATCGGTACGGTCGCGAACCAGACCAATCTGCTCGCACTCAACGCCACGATCGAGGCGGCCCGGGCCGGAGAGAGCGGCCGCGGCTTCGCCGTGGTTGCAGCCGAGGTCAAGCAGCTGGCAAACCGCTCCGCCGAAGCGACCTATCAGGTCCGGAGCGGGCTCGATTCGATCAATGTCGCGGCTCAGCGCATCACCATGCGGGTCGGTGCGCTGGTCACCTCGGTCAACCAGGTGGAGCGCGCTGCCGATTCGATCGCCGATCTGGCGCGCAAGCAGGATGCGAGCTCTCGCTCGATCAGCGAGAGCACAAGCAAGACCGCCGGCGATGTCCGCCTCGTGGCTGATCAGGTCGAACAGGTCGCCGGCATGGTCGAGGACTGGCGTCGGACTGCCGAGACGGTCACGCACGCGTCTGCCGATCTCGGCCGCCAGGCTGCCGAACTCCGTCAGACCGTCGATGGCTTCATGTCTGAGACCCAACGGATGCGCGCATGACCATGTCGATATCGCCGTCCCGGGAGGGGCTTGTGTTGGGCGCCGCCGCGCATCGCGCGGGGCAACGCAGCTTCCCGTTCCTGGCAAAGCTGCTGCACTGGGCCACCGCGGTGCTGGTCCTCGTGCTCTTCTGCTCCGGTGTCTTGATGAAGCAGATCGGCGATGGGCCGATGGCGGACACGCTCTACGCCTTGCATAAGACGACCGGTGCGGGGCTGTTCGGGCTCGTGCTCTTCCGCATGGCCTACAGGGTGCTGGCGCGCCTGACCGGACACTGGCGGGAAGGGGGCGGAGACAGGGCGGTCCACGGCGTGCTCTATGCCGCGCTGATCATCGTGCCGATGCTCGGCTGGGCCGGCGTGTCCGATTTTGGTGCGCGGGAACTCGCCCTTGGCCTGACGCTGCCGGCGATCTGGCCGGAAGGGGCCGGCTATTCCGAGCCACTGTTCAAAAGCCATGCCTGGCTTGCCTTCGTCCTGATGGGGCTGGTCGTCTTGCACATCGGCATTGCGCTCGGCGACTATGTCCAGCGGGGTGCGGGGCGCCCTTCAAGGGCGGCCGCGAAGATGCCGCAGCGCGAAAGCTCTTCCCCTTCGTTCACGAGTATGCCATAGGCCGCGCCTCACATGCGTGGAAGGCGTGCCGGTTTGCCAACCGGAAGTCCTCGCCGCACCACGCTCTGCAACCACCCCGGCCCGGGACGCTTTTTGTCCGGGAGGGGTCGTCGTCGTTCCGGTAGGCACCGGTTCGGACGGCAGGAGCAGCCATCATGGCAAAGAAGATCACGGGCTACGTGAAGCTTCAGGTTCCGGCGGGCGCGGCCAATCCGTCGCCGCCGATCGGTCCGGCGCTGGGTCAGCGCGGCCTCAACATCATGGAATTCTGCAAGGCCTTCAATGCGAAGACCGCGCAGATGGAAAAGGGCATGCCGATCCCGGTGATCATCACCGCGTATCAGGATCGCTCCTTCACCTTCGAGATGAAGCAGCCGCCGGTTTCGTACTTCCTCAAGAAGGCGGCCGGCCTGACCTCGGGTTCGAAGACCCCGGGTCGCGGCGGCAATGTCGGCAAGGTCACCTCGGC
The DNA here is from genome assembly GCF_056396265.1 of Allobosea sp. 05T422_2. Lineage (NCBI taxonomy): Bacteria > Pseudomonadati > Pseudomonadota > Alphaproteobacteria > Hyphomicrobiales > Alloboseaceae > Allobosea > Allobosea sp. 05T422_2. Next base: position 4,562 of record NZ_JBFTLD010000149.1, read on the forward strand.
GCAGCTCAAGGAGATCGCCGAGAAGAAGATGGCCGATCTGAACTGCGATAACGTCGAATCGGCCGTGGCCATGATCCGGGGTTCTGCCCGKTCCATGGGCCTGGAAGTCGTGGGCTGAGGGGAACGGATCAATGGCACACGTCGGAAAACGCGTCGTCAAGGCCCGTGAGGGCATCGACCGCACCAAGCTCTACCCGCTCACCGAAGCCGTTGCCCTGATCAAGGGCCGCGCCACCGCCAAGTTCGACGAGACCGTCGAAGTTGCGATGAATCTCGGTGTCGATCCGCGTCACGCCGACCAGATGGTCCGTGGCGTCTGCAACCTGCCGAACGGCTCGGGCCGCGTCCTGCGCGTCGCCGTGTTCGCTCGTGGCGCCAAGGCCGAGGAGGCCAAGAAGGCCGGGGCCGACGTCGTTGGCGCCGAGGAGCTGGTCGACATCGTCTCGAAGGGCACGATCGACTTCGATCGCTGCATCGCGACCCCGGACATGATGCCGCTCGTCGGCCGCCTCGGTAAGGTGCTCGGCCCGCGCGGCCTGATGCCGAACCCGAAGGTCGGGACGGTGACCATGGACGTGACCAGCGCGGTTGCAGCCTCCAAGGGTGGCTCGGTCGAGTTCCGCGTCGAGAAGGCCGGCATCGTGCATGCTGCCGTCGGCAAGGTCTCGTTCACGGCTGAGAAGCTCGAAGAGAACATCCGTGCCTTCGCGGATTCGGTTGCCAAGGCGAAGCCCGCCGGCGCCAAGGGCACCTATGTCCAGCGCGTCGCGATCTCCTCGACCATGGGTCCGGGCGTCAAGATCGAGCCGAACACGGTTCTGGGCGGCTGATAGGCTTCCATGCGGCCGGCTTCGCGCCGGCCGCAAGCTCGTCTTGATCTCGCGGGATCAAGACACCACTTGGCAGAAGCGAGGGAAGTCGCTATGACATCCCGATGTTTCCATAAGTGATCAGGGCTTCCGCGTGCTTTGCACGAGGAGGTCCGTTTCGCGTTTTTCGACGGTTTACCGTCGAAGAATGGGTTTTTCGGGCGTGCGGAGCGATCTTCGCGCCGGAATCACCCAGTCCTGTCTGAGACTGCAGGTGCGCTTCGGGTTCGCCCGAGGGCATAATTTCGCCAAGAGGCCTGCATAGACGGTGCAAGAGCTTACCCGAGGTCGAGAGACCTCGAGACGGTTCGAACCATCTCGCCCGACCGTGGCTGATGCCGGGGAAGGGGACAGGGCACTGAGCGTCGCGCATGTGACCGGCCGGTGTCAATCGGCCTAGCCTGCGCGACAAGTGCAACTGGCGGCAAGGTTTCGTCTTGCCGCCTACCGGAGAGAGCCCAGTGGAAAGAGCGGCAAAGAATGATGCCGTCGCGACACTGAACGGCGTGTTCGCAAACACGTCGGTCGTTGTCGTGGCCCACTATGCGGGCTTGACGGTGGCACAGTTCCAGAAGCTTCGTCGTGAGATGAAGGCCAATGGCGCCACTGTGAAGGTCGCAAAGAACCGGCTGGCCAAGATCGCTCTTGAAGGCACCGACGTCGCGTCCATCAGCCCCCTGCTGAAGGGCCCCACCCTGATCGCTTATTCCAGCGATCCGGTCGCGGCGCCGAAGGTCGCCGTCGCTTTCGCCAAGGACAATGACAAGCTTGTCATCCTCGGTGGCGCGATGGGCAAGACCTCCCTGAACCCCGATGGTGTCAAGGCCCTGGCCACGATGCCCTCGCTCGACGAACTGCGCGCCAAGTTGCTCGGCCTTCTCCAGGCCCCGGCAACCAAGATCGCCCAGCTCTCGACCGCGCCTGCTGCAAAGCTCGCTCGCGTGTTTCAGGCATATGCCGACAAGGATGCGKCCTGAGGCCGTCTGCCAACCTGATCAACGTTCGAACCTCTTTATCGTAGGAACATACCATGGCTGATCTTGCTAAGCTCGTTGACGAGCTGTCCTCCCTGACCGTCCTCGAGGCCGCTGACCTCGCCAAGCTTCTCGAAGAGAAGTGGGGCGTTTCTGCCGCTGCCGCCGTCGCCGTTGCGGCTGGCCCGGCCGGTGGCGCTCCGGCTGCCGCTGTTGAAGAGCAGACCGAGTTCACTGTCGTTCTCGCCGCCGCCGGCGACAAGAAGATCGAAGTGATCAAGGAAGTCCGCGCCATCACCGGTCTCGGCCTGAAGGAAGCCAAGGATCTGGTGGAAGCCGCTCCGAAGCCGCTCAAGGAAGGCGTGACCAAGGACGAGGCCGAGAAGCTCAAGAAGCAGCTCGAGGCCGTCGGCGCCAAGGTCGAGCTCAAGTGAGCAGGGCCGGCTGATGCCGGTCCGACCCTAGTCGTACACGACAGTCCCGGGGCGGTCTTCCGCCTCCGGGGCTGTTGCGTCGTTTCCGGCAAGCGGAATGCGGCGCAAGGAATGCAAGAGGCTTTCCGGGGCACGAGCCCCATCGGGAAGGCCAGTTCAGTTGATGTCGGCGCGCCGAAGCGCCGAACGGCTCCCCCGGCGGCCTGTGGCTGCCAAGACTGGTCCGTGAGCGGGCCGCCGGGTGAGCCGTCCGAGAGAGATCGCGAGGAACAACATGGTCAATTCGCTCCAGGGCCGCAGACGCGTCCGCAAGTTCTTCGGAAAACTCAAGGAAGTCGCGCAGATGCCGAACCTCATCGAGGTTCAGAAGGCGTCTTACGACCAGTTCCTGATGGTGGACGAGCCCAAGGGCGGCCGCTCCGACGAGGGCTTGCAGTCCGTCTTCAAGTCGGTGTTCCCGATCGGCGATTTCGCTGGCGCTTCGCTGCTTGAATTCGTGAAATACACCTTCGAGCCGCCGAAATACGACGTCGACGAATGCCGTCAGCGCGGCATGACCTTCTCGGCCCCGCTCAAGGTGACGCTGCGCCTGATCGTGTTCGATATCGATCCCGACACCCAGGCGAAGTCGGTCAAGGACATCAAGGAGCAGGATGTCTACATGGGCGACATGCCGCTCATGACGGATAACGGCACCTTCATCGTCAACGGCACCGAGCGCGTCATCGTCTCGCAGATGCACCGCTCGCCGGGCGTGTTCTTCGATCACGACAAGGGCAAGACCCATTCGTCGGGCAAGCTGCTCTTTGCCGCGCGCATCATCCCCTATCGCGGCTCCTGGCTGGACATCGAGTTCGACGCCAAGGACATCGTCTACGCGCGTATCGACCGGAAGCGTAAGATCCCGGTGACGTCGCTGCTGTTCGCCCTCGGCATGGACGGCGAGGAGATCCTCAGCCGCTTCTACAACCACATCGCCTACGCCAAGGATAAGCAGGGCTGGCGCGTTCCCTATGACGCCGAGCGCATGAAGGGCTTCAAGGCGACGGTCGACATGATCGACGCCGACACCGGCGAGGTCGTGGTCGAGGCCGGCAAGAAGCTGGTCGCCCGTACCGCCCGCCAGCTCGCCGAGAAGGGCCTGAAGTTCCTGCGCGCCACCGACGAGGATCTCTACGGCCAGTACATTGCCGAGGATCTGGTCAATCCGGCGACCGGCGAGGTCTTCGCCGAGGCGGGCGAGGAGATCAGCGAGAAGCTGCTCAAGCTCCTGACCGATGAAGGTTTCGACGAGATCCCGGTGCTGGATATCGACCACATCACGGTCGGTCCCTACATCCGCAACACGCTCAACGTGGACAAGAACTCGCGCCGCGAGGAAGCGCTGTTCGACATCTACCGCGTGATRCGTCCCGGCGAGCCGCCGACGCTCGAGACCGCCGAGAACATGTTCCAGTCGCTGTTCTTCGACTCGGAGCGCTACGACCTTTCGGCCGTCGGTCGCGTGAAGATGAACATGCGTCTCGATCTCGACGCCGAGGACACCGTGCGCATCCTGCGCAAGGAGGACATCTTCGCGGTCGTCAAGGCGCTGGTCGACCTGCGCGACGGCAAGGGCGAGATCGACGACATCGACCATCTCGGCAACCGCCGTGTGCGCTCGGTCGGCGAGCTCATGGAGAACCAGTACCGCCTGGGCCTGCTGCGCATGGAGCGCGCCATCAAGGAGCGCATGTCGTCGGTCGATATCGACACGGTGATGCCRCAGGACCTGATCAACGCCAAGCCGGCGGCTGCCGCCGTGCGCGAGTTCTTCGGCTCGTCGCAGCTCTCGCAGTTCATGGACCAGACGAACCCGCTTTCGGAAGTCACTCACAAGCGCCGTCTTTCGGCGCTTGGCCCAGGTGGTCTGACCCGCGAGCGCGCCGGCTTCGAGGTGCGCGACGTGCACCCGACCCATTACGGCCGCATCTGCCCGATCGAAACGCCGGAAGGTCCGAATATCGGACTGATCAACTCGCTCGCCACCTTCGCGCGGGTGAACAAGTACGGCTTCATCGAGAGCCCCTACCGCCGCATCCGCGACGGCCAGCTCACCGACGAGATCATCTATCTCTCGGCGATGGAGGAGGCGAAGTACAACGTCGCCCAGGCGAACGCCGCGACCGATGCGAGCGGCCGTCTGACCGACGACCTGATCGTTTGCCGCCGCGCCGGTGAAGTCATCGTCACGCCGGTCGACAAGGTCGACTTCATGGACGTGTCCCCGAAGCAGCTCGTTTCGGTCGCCGCCGCGCTGATCCCGTTCCTTGAGAACGACGACGCCAACCGCGCGCTGATGGGCTCGAACATGCAGCGCCAGGCGGTGCCGCTGGTTCGTGCCGACGCRCCCTTCGTCGGCACCGGCATGGAAGCGGTCGTCGCCCGTGACTCGGGTGCCGCCATCGCTGCCCGGCGCGCCGGCGTCGTCGACCAGGTCGACGCGACGCGTATCGTTATCCGCGCCTCCGACGAGATGGACCCGACCAAGCCGGGCGTCGACATCTACCGTCTGCAGAAGTTCCAGCGCTCGAACCAGTCGACCTGCATCACGCAGCGTCCGCTGGTGCGCGTCGGCGACATGATCAAGAAGGGCGACATCGTCGCCGACGGCCCGTCGACGGAGCTCGGCGAACTGGCTCTCGGCCGCAACGTGCTCGTCGCGTTCATGCCGTGGAACGGCTACAACTTCGAGGACTCGATCCTGCTCTCGGAGAAGATCGTCTCGGAAGACATCTTCACCTCGATCCATATCGAGGAATTCGAGGTCATGGCCCGCGATACGAAGCTGGGCCCTGAGGAAATCACGCGCGACATTCCGAACGTTTCGGAAGAGGCGCTGAAGAACCTCGACGAAGCCGGCATCGTCTATATCKGCGCGGAAGTCGCTGCGGGCGACATCCTGGTCGGCAAGATCACGCCGAAGGGCGAAAGCCCGATGACGCCGGAAGAGAAGCTTCTGCGCGCCATCTTCGGCGAGAAGGCTTCGGATGTCCGCGACACCTCGCTGCGTGTTCCGCCGGGCGTGCAGGGCACCATCGTCGAAGTGCGCGTGTTCAATCGCCACGGCGTCGACAAGGACGAGCGCGCCCAGGCGATCGAGCGCGAGGAGATCGAGCGTCTTGCCAAGGACCGCGACGACGAGCAGGCGATCCTGGACCGCAACACCTTTGCGCGTCTGGCCGAGATCCTGACCGGCAAGACCGGCCTTGCTGGTCCGAAGGGCTTCAAGAAGGACACGGTCATCACCCGCGAKGGAATGAGCGAGTTCCCGCGTTCGCAGTGGTGGTTGTTCGCCGTCGGCGACGACGCCCTGATGACCGAAATCGAGGCGATGCGGAAGCAGTACGACGAGTCGAAGAAGCGCCTCGAGCAGCGCTTCCTCGACAAGGTCGAGAAGCTGCAGCGCGGCGACGAACTGCCTCCGGGCGTGATGAAGATGGTCAAGGTCTTCGTCGCCGTGAAGCGCAAGATCCAGCCGGGCGACAAGATGGCCGGCCGTCACGGAAACAAGGGCGTCGTCTCGCGCATCGTTCCCGCCGAGGACATGCCCTTCCTCGAGGACGGAACCCATGCCGACATCGTGCTGAACCCGCTCGGCGTGCCGAGCCGCATGAATGTCGGTCAGATCCTGGAGACCCATCTGGGCTGGGCCGCTGCCGGTCTCGGCAAGCAGATCGCCAAGGCCATCGACGTCTACAAGAAGGCGCATGACGGCAAGGCTCTGCGGGCAAGCTTCGAGGCCGTGTATGGCGACAACGAGATCGTTGCGTCGATGGACGATGCGGAGCTGGTCGAGATGGGCCAGAACCTGCGCCGCGGCGTTCCGATCGCGACCCCGGTCTTCAACGGCGCCAAGGAGTCGGACATCGAGCATCTGCTCGAGCAGGCGGGGCTCAACAAGTCCGGTCAGGTCACGCTCTATGACGGACGGACCGGCGAGCCCTTCGATCGTAAGGTCACGGTCGGCTACATCTACATGCTGAAGCTGCACCACCTGGTCGACGACAAGATCCACGCGCGTTCGATCGGCCCGTACTCGCTCGTTACCCAGCAGCCGCTGGGCGGCAAGGCGCAGTTCGGCGGTCAGCGCTTCGGCGAAATGGAGGTCTGGGCGCTCGAAGCCTACGGCGCCGCCTACACCCTTCAGGAAATGCTGACGGTGAAGTCGGACGACGTGGCGGGCCGCACCAAGGTCTACGAGTCGATCGTGCGCGGCGAGGACAATTTCGAGGCGGGCATCCCCGAGAGCTTCAACGTTCTCGTCAAGGAAATGCGCTCGCTCGGCCTCAATGTCGAATTGATCAGCAACAAGCAGAAGCCGGGCGAATTGCCGCCGGCCGAAGCTGCCGAATAAGGGGGCGGGCCCAAACGGGCCGCCTCGAGACGAACACAGCATGCCGGCGACACTCACGCCGCCGGCTTATTCGCATGATGGCCGGGCAGGGCGGTTCACTCCCCCGCCGGCGGCAGGAGACAGGCGATGAAGCAAGAGGTCATGAACCTTTTCGGCCAGCAGCCGACACAGCAGGCGTTCGACGCGATCAAGATTTCGATCGCGAGCCCGGAAAAGATCCTGTCGTGGTCCTATGGCGAGATCAAGAAGCCCGAGACCATCAACTACCGTACCTTCAAGCCCGAGCGCGACGGCCTGTTTTGCGCCCGCATCTTTGGGCCGATCAAGGACTACGAGTGCTTGTGCGGCAAGTACAAGCGCATGAAGTTCAAGGGCGTGATCTGCGAGAAGTGCGGCGTCGAAGTGACGCTCGCACGCGTCCGACGCGAGCGCATGGGCCATATCGAACTCGCCGCTCCGGTTGCCCATATCTGGTTCCTGAAGTCGCTGCCGTCGCGCATCGGCCTGCTGATGGACATGCCGCTCAAGGAGCTCGAGCGGGTGCTCTATTTCGAGTCGTATGTCGTCATCGAGCCGGGCCTGACGCCCCTCAAGGACCGTCAGCTCCTGTCCGAGGAGGAGTATGTCCGCTGCCAGGAAGAGTATGGCGCTGACACCTTCACGGCGATGATCGGCGCGGAAGCCATCCGCGAGATGCTGCGCGCGCTCGATCTCGACAAGATCAACATGGATCTGAAGCACGAGATCGCGACGACGACCTCGGAGCTGAAGCCCAAGAAGCTGATGAAGCGCCTCAAGATCATCGAGGCGTTCCAGGAATCCGGCAACAAGCCGGAATGGATGGTGATGACCATCGTTCCGGTGATCCCGCCCGATCTGCGTCCGCTGGTGCCGCTGGATGGCGGCCGCTTCGCGACCTCGGATCTGAACGATCTCTATCGCCGCGTCATCAACCGCAATAACCGCTTGAAGCGCCTGATCGAGCTGCGTGCGCCGGACATCATCATCCGCAACGAGAAGCGGATGCTGCAGGAATCGGTCGACGCATTGTTCGACAACGGCCGCCGCGGCCGCGTCATCACGGGTGCCAACAAGCGCCCGCTGAAGTCGCTCGCCGACATGCTGAAGGGCAAGCAGGGCCGCTTCCGGCAGAACCTGCTGGGCAAGCGCGTCGACTATTCCGGCCGTTCGGTCATCGTCGTCGGCCCGGAGATGAAGCTGCACCAGTGCGGCCTGCCGAAGAAGATGGCGCTCGAGCTGTTCAAGCCGTTCATCTATGCGCGTCTCGATGCGAAGGGCTACTCGACCACGGTCAAGCAGGCCAAGAAGCTGGTCGAGAAGGAGAAGCCGGAAGTCTGGGATATCCTGGACGAGGTCATCCGCGAGCATCCGGTGCTGCTGAACCGCGCTCCGACGCTGCACCGTCTCGGCATCCAGGCCTTCGAGCCGGTGCTGATCGAAGGCAAGGCGATCCAGCTTCACCCGCTGGTCTGCGCCGCGTTCAACGCCGACTTCGACGGCGACCAGATGGCCGTGCACGTCCCGCTGTCGCTCGAGGCGCAGCTGGAAGCGCGCGTGCTGATGATGTCGACCAACAACATCCTGCACCCGGCGAACGGCCAGCCGATCATCGTGCCGTCGCAGGAYATCGTGCTCGGCCTGTATTACCTCTCGATCATCTCGGATGGCGAGCCGGGCCAGGGCAAGATCTTCGGCGATTTCGGCGAACTCGAATATGCGCTGCACGAGAAGGTCGTGACGCTGCATTCGAAGATCAAATATCGCTGGACCGGCGTCGGCCAGGACGGCAAGTCCTACACCAAGATCTACGACACCACGCCCGGCCGCGTGATCCTCTCGACCGCGCTGCCTGAGCACCCGGCCGTGACCTTCGACGTCGTCAATCGCCTGATGACGAAGAAGGAGATCTCCGGAATGATCGACGCCGTCTATCGCGGCTGCGGTCAGAAGGAATCGGTCATCTTCTGCGATCGCGTCATGGGCCTCGGCTTCAAGCACGCCTTCAAGGCCGGCATCTCCTTCGGCAAGGACGACATGGTCGTGCCGGAGAACAAGTKGGAGATCGTCGACACCACCMGTGCGCTCGCCAAGGACTACGAGCAGCAGTACCAGGACGGCCTGATCACTCAGGGCGAGAAGTACAACAAGGTCGTCGACGCCTGGGCGAAGTGCTCCGACAAGCTCGCCCAGGAGATGATGGCGCGCATCTCGACCGTTAAGAAGGACGAGAACGGCCGCGATAAGCCGATCAACTCGATCTACATGATGAGCCACTCGGGTGCCCGTGGTTCGCCGGCCCAGATGCGCCAGCTCGCCGCCATGCGCGGCCTGATGGCCAAGCCGTCCGGCGAGATCATCGAGAGCCCGATCATCTCGAACTTCAAGGAAGGCCTGGACGTGCTCGAGTACTTCAACTCGACGCACGGTGCCCGTAAGGGTCTGGCCGATACCGCGCTCAAGACGGCAAACTCGGGTTATCTCACCCGCCGTCTCGTCGACGTGGCGCAGGATGCCATCATCTCCGAGGTCGATTGCGGCTCGGATAACGGCATCAAGATGCGCGCCATCATCGATGCCGGTCAGGTCGTGGCTTCGCTCGGCATCCGCATCCTCGGCCGCTCTGCGGCGGAAGATGTCACGGATATCGATGGCAACGTCCTCGTGCCGAAGGGTACGATGATCGAGGAAAGCCATATCGAGAAGATCAACGCCGCCGGCGTCCAGGAGGTGAAGATCCGTTCGGTTCTCACCTGCGAGACCAAGAACGGCGTCTGCGCCACCTGCTACGGGCGCGATCTTGCCCGCGGCACGCCCGTCAACATGGGTGAGGCGGTCGGCGTCATCGCGGCACAATCGATCGGCGAGCCGGGCACGCAGCTCACCATGCGTACCTTCCACATCGGCGGCGCGGCGACGATCGCGGACCAGTCGTTCATCGAGTCCAATTTCGAGGGCACGGTGAAGATCCGCAACCGCAATGCGGCGCGCAACTCGGATGGTGACCTGATCGCCATGGCGCGCAACATCGCCATCGTGATCGTCGGTCCGGACGGCGCCGAGCGCGCGGTGCACCGTGTCCAGTTCGGCTCGAAGATGCGGGTCGACGAAGGCGACAAGGTCAAGCGCGGCCAGCGCCTGGCGGAGTGGGATCCCTATTCCCGCCCGATCCTGGCCGAGGTGGACGGCTCTGTCGGCTACGAGGATCTCGTGGACGGCATGTCGATCACCGAGACGACGGACGAGGCGACCGGCATCAGCAAGCGCGTCGTCATCGACTGGCGTGGGTCGGCCCGGACGTCGGATCTGCGTMCGGCGATCACGGTGCACGGCCCTGACGGCAAGGTTGCGAAGCTCGCCCGCGGTGGCGAAGCCCGCTACATCCTGCCCGTCGACGGCATCATCTCGATGGAGCCGGGCCAGATGACCAAGGCAGGCGACGTGCTCGCCCGTGTCTCGACCGACTCGGCCAAGACCCGTGACATCACCGGCGGTCTGCCGCGGGTGGCGGAACTGTTCGAGGCACGTCGTCCGAAGGATGCGGCGATCATCGCCGAGAAGGCCGGTGTCATCGGCTTCGGCAAGGACTACAAGAACAAGCGCCGGGTCACGTTGACCCCGCATGACGGCTCGGACGGGCTCGAGTACCTGATCCCGAAGGGCAAGCACATCCATCTCCAGGACGGCGACGTCGTCGAGATGGGCGACTACATCCTGGACGGCAATCCGGCACCGCACGACATCCTGGCGATCAAGGGCGTCGAAGAGCTCGCGGCTTATCTCGTCAACGAGATCCAGGAGGTMTATCGCCTCCAGGGCGTGGGCATCAACGACAAGCACATCGAGGTCATCGTCCGGCAGATGCTGCAAAAGATCGAGATCACCGAGTCCGGTGATACCGACATCATCACCGGCGACCAGATCGATCGGATCGAACTGGAGGAGATCAACGCCAAGATGCGCGAAGAGGGCAAGAAGCCGGCCAGCGGCGTTCCGGTCCTGCTCGGCATCACCAAGGCGAGCTTGCAGACGCGCTCCTTCATCTCGGCGGCGTCGTTCCAGGAGACCACCCGCGTCCTCACCGAGGCGGCGGTCAACGGCAAGTACGATACCCTCGAAGGCCTCAAGGAGAACGTCATCGTCGGCTCGCTCATCCCGGCCGGCACGGGCGCCCAGGTTGCCCGGATCAAGCAGGTGGCGCTGCGCCGCGACGATCTGATCGTCGGCCAGAAGGCGGATGCGGCGGCCAAGGCTGCAGCTGCTGCGGCCGTGCTTCCGGCAGCCGAATAAGGCGCTGCTGAACACGACTTGCGAAAGGGCCGCCTTCGAAAGGAGAATTTCGCCTCCGCGACCAGCTGTGATCTAACATGTTAATCAGTTGGGAGTTCGTCGATGGACGGTCAGCGCTTTGTCAGTGCGGTGGAGGCGGTCTATGCGGCCGCGGCCACGCCGTCGCTTTGGCCCGCCGCTCTGCAGACCATTGCCGATTGCTTCGACGATGTCGGCGCCGTGATGATCTACCAGCGGGACGATGGCAGCTACGGGATCATTGTCTCGCCGAGCCTCGCCGAGGGGCAGAAGGAGTATGACCGGGACGAATGGTGGCGGCACGATGTGCGCTTCGCCCGCTCGCGCGAGAGGGGATACCTGACCCGGACCGATGCGATCACCGAACGTCACATCGCAACGTCCGAGGAACTCGAAACCCTGCCGTTCTACAGCCAGTTCCTCAAGCGCCAGGGGCTGAAATGGTTCGCAGGCGTCAGCATCTCGCCGGACCCCCATGTCGCTGTTGCGCTCTCGGTCCAGCGCGCCGACAGCAAGCCGGCCTTCGTCGAGGAGGAGCTCGCAGCACTCAGCCAGTTGGGGCGGCATGTCGAGAATGCGCTCAGGCTCGGCATCCGCCTGATTACCGCGGAAGCGACACAGCAGTCACTGGCCGACGTGCTAGCGCGGCTGAGCGTCGGGGTGTTCCTGCTCGACGCAGCCGGTCATGTGATTTTCGCAAACCCCGTCGCGGAGCAGTTATGCGGTGATGCGTTGCTGATCTCGCAAGGTCGACTGGCGGCGCGCTCCGTCCTGCAGCAGGAGGCCTTGTCCGAAGCGATCGCACGAGCGGGCGCGGCGAGTGCCGATACCTTGACGGCGGTGCCGCGGCCGCTGCTGATCCCCGGACTGGATCGAGACGGGACGCTTGCCGTGCATGTCCTGCCGGTCTGCACACCCACTGCCACGGGCGTAGAGCGCATGCTCTCAGAGACCAGTGTGATTGCCGTCGTGACCAGCGCGCAGCCAGGCGAGCCCGCCGATCCGGCGCTCGTGCGCGACCTGTTCGGCCTCACATTGGCCGAGGCCCGGATCGCTGCGCTCGTCGGCGCAGGACTTGCCCCTCGCAACGCGTCCCAGGCCCTGGGAATCTCGGAGGAGACGGCGCGGACCACGCTCAAGCGCGTCTTCGCCAAGGTGGGCGTTTCCCGCCAGAGCGAGCTATCCGCCCTGCTGGCCAGACTGGTGCTGCGCTAGCCCCGTTCGGCTGATGAGATCATACTGCGGCAATCGCACCCGAAGATCACCGCTCCCAAATGGGAGTTGCCTGGACCGCAACCCGTCGACGCATGATTGGTTGGGAAGAGGGGAGTGGCTATGGTGGTGTTGCGCGGCGCTTCGCTCTACCTTGCCCTGACGGCATTGGTGATCTTCACCCTCAGCCGCCTGCCGACCTCCGGGGGGCCATGACGGCCGAGCCGGCCCTCAGCAGGGTGGTGGTTAACGCTTTCGCTGCGAATGCGAATTCGGGGTTGACGCGAATCTCCACCTGAGTCATAAGCGCGCCACTGTCGACGGTTGTCGGACACGTTTGTCGCTTGCCTCTGCTGCGAGCGAATTTCGCGACCGAAACGCCGTCGTAAATTCCTGCGTCGATTGACGACATGGCAAGACGCATGAATGCGGACGAGTTCCGTGTTCCTCTGCATGGCGAGCGCGCCTGAGGCCCCCGAGGGGAGCCGACGGCGCGGCTTCGTTTATGTCATGGCTTTGACCGGTTCGGGGAGCGACCGAAAAGAATTCCAACCGCTCAGTGGAGCGAGAGGCCAGAATGCCGACAATCAGCCAGCTGATCCGCAAGCCGCGCTCGCCCGTCAAGGCGCGCAACACCGCTCCGGCGCTTGAGTCCTGCCCGCAGAAGCGTGGCGTTTGCACCCGCGTCTATACGACCACTCCGAAGAAGCCGAACTCGGCGCTTCGTAAGGTTGCCAAGGTGCGTTTGACCAACGGCTTCGAGGTCATTGGCTACATCCCGGGTGAAGGTCACAACCTTCAGGAACACTCCGTGGTGATGATCCGCGGCGGTCGCGTCAAGGACTTGCCCGGCGTGCGCTACCACATCCTGCGCGGTGTGCTCGATACGCAGGGCGTCAAGAACCGCAAGCAACGCCGTTCGAAGTACGGCGCCAAGCGTCCTAAGTGATTTTCTGCCCGACCGCCGAGGCTTGATGCTGAGGCGGTTCGCAGCTTTTGAGATTTGACCGGAGACTAGACGATGTCCCGCCGCCATAGCGCCGAAAAACGCGAAGTTATCCCGGACCCGAAGTTCGGTGATATCGTGGTCACGAAGTTCATGAACTCCGTGATGTACGAAGGTAAGAAGTCGACCGCAGAGCGGATCGTCTACGGCGCTTTCGACATCATCGAAGGCAAGACGAAGAGCGACCCGCTTTCCGTCTTCAAGAGCGCGCTCGAGAACGTCGCCCCGGCGATCGAGGTTCGCTCGCGTCGTGTCGGTGGCGCGACCTACCAGGTTCCGGTCGAGGTTCGCACCGAGCGCCGTCAGGCGCTGGCGATCCGCTGGCTGATCTCGGCTGCTCGCGGCCGTAACGACAAGACCATGGTTGAGCGTCTCTCGGCCGAGCTGATGGACGCGGCGAACAACCGCGGCAACGCGGTGAAGAAGCGTGAAGACACGCACCGGATGGCGGAAGCCAACCGCGCCTTCTCGCATTACCGCTGGTAATCCGCGGCACCCGACGAAAGACAGAGCACTCTCATGCCCCGTTCCCATCCCATCGATCGGTACCGCAACTTCGGTATCATGGCGCATATCGACGCCGGCAAGACGACGACGACCGAGCGTATCCTGTTCTATACCGGCAAGTCGCATAAGATCGGCGAAGTCCATGATGGCGCGGCCACCATGGACTGGATGACGCAGGAGCAGGAGCGTGGCATCACGATCACCTCCGCCGCGACGACCTGCCTGTGGCGCGACCATCGCCTGAACATCATCGACACCCCTGGCCACGTCGACTTCACCATTGAAGTCGAGCGTTCGCTGCGCGTGCTCGATGGTGCCGTCTGCGTGCTCGACGGCAACCAGGGCGTCGAGCCCCAGACTGAGACCGTCTGGCGCCAGGCCGACAAGTACGACGTTCCGCGCGTCGTCTTCGTCAACAAGATGGACAAGATCGGCGCCGATTTCTATCGCTGCGTCCAGGACATCATTGACCGCGTCGCCGGCAAGCCGGTCTGCCTGCAGATCCCGATCGGTTCGGAGGCGGAATTCGCCGGCGTCATCGACCTGGTGAAGATGAAGGCGATCGTCTGGAACGGCGAAGCGCTGGGCGCCTCCTTCGAAGAGAAGGAGATTCCTGCCGATCTCGTCGACAAGGCTGCCGAGTATCGTGGCAAGCTGGTCGAAGCCGCCGTCGAGATGGACGATGCGGCGATGGAAGCCTATCTCGAAGGCACCGAGCCGTCTGCCGACACGCTGCGCCAGCTGGTCCGCACCGCGGTCCAGCGTCGCGCCTTCCACCCCGTGCTCTGCGGCTCGTCCTTCAAGAACAAGGGCGTTCAGCCCCTGCTCGACGCGGTCGTCGATTACCTGCCGTCGCCGGTCGATCGTGGCGACATCAAGGGCATCGATTTCAAGACCGAAGAAGAGACCGTTCGTCATCCGCGCGACGAAGATCCCTTCTCAATGCTCGCCTTCAAGATCATGGACGACCCCTTCGTCGGCACGATCACCTTCTGCCGCGTCTACTCGGGCAAGATCGAGACCGGCGCCGGCGTGATCAACTCGACGCGCGACAAGAAGGAACGTGTCGGTCGCATGCTGCTGATGCACGCGAACAACCGTGAAGACATCAAGGAGGCTTTTGCCGGCGACATCGTCGCCCTGGCCGGCCTCAAGGATGTCCGTACCGGCGACACGCTGTGCGACCCGACCCATGCGGTCATCCTGGAGCGGATGGAGTTCCCCGAGCCGGTCATCACGATCGCGATCGAGCCGAAGTCCAAGGCCGACCAGGAGAAGCTGGGCCTGGCCCTGTCGAAGCTCGCGAACGAGGATCCGTCCTTCCGCGTCTCGACCGATCAGGAGAGCGGCCAGACCATCCTGAAGGGCATGGGCGAACTGCATCTCGACATCAAGGTCGACATCCTGAAGCGCACCTACAAGGTCGACGCCAATATCGGCGCGCCTCAGGTTGCCTATCGCGAGACGCTGACCAAGAAGGCCGAGGTCGACTACACCCACAAGAAGCAGACCGGTGGTACGGGCCAGTTCGCCCGCGTCAAGCTGGTCATCGAGCCGAACGAGACCGGCAAGGGCTTCGAGTTCGAGTCGAAGGTCGTCGGCGGCTCGGTGCCGAAGGAATACATCCCCGGCGTCGAAAAGGGCCTGAACTCGGTTATCGGTTCGGGCGTGCTCGCCGGCTTCCCGGTGGTGGACGTCAAGGTGACGTTGATCGACGGTGCCTTCCACGAAGTCGACTCGTCGGCCCTGGCCTTCGAAATCGCCTCGCGGGCTGCACTTCGCGAAGGTCTGCAGAAGGGCGGTTCCGTGCTGCTCGAGCCGATCATGAAGGTCGAAGTCGTGACCCCGGAAGACTATACCGGTTCGGTCATCGGCGATCTGAACTCGCGTCGTGGCCAGATTCAGGGCCAGGACATGCGCGGCAACGCCGTCGTCGTCAACGCGATGGTGCCGCTGGCGAACATGTTCGGCTATGTCAACCAGCTGCGCTCGTTCAGCCAGGGACGCGCCAACTACACGATGCAGTTCGACCACTACGAGCAGGTTCCTTCGGCGGTCGCCGCCGAGGTTCAGGCCAAGTACGCCTGATCCACCCATTCGACTGAACATTTGAACAAGATCTGACGGAGGCTACGATGGCCAAAGAGAAGTTTGCGCGGACGAAGCCGCACTGCAATATCGGAACGATTGGTCACGTTGACCATGGCAAGACGTCTTTGACGGCTGCGATCACGAAGGTTCTGGCTGAGTCGGGCGGCGCGTCGTTCACGGCGTATGACCAGATCGACAAGGCGCCTGAGGAGAAGGCT
>NZ_JBFTLD010000150.1:0-26030 GCF_056396265.1 Allobosea sp. 05T422_2
CAACCGCCCTCGCCGAACTGCTCTCGGCCGCCGACCTCGCGCTCTACAAGGCAAAAGCGCTCGGAAGGAACCGCATCCAGATCGCCGCGGCGAAGGGCGTCTCCGAAGCGGCCTGACGCCGATCGAATGCCCCGATCGCGACAAGCCCCACCGCCCTCCGGATGGCCAGGCGGAAGGGCGAGACATGACCTGAGCGGACGGCGGCTGCCGTCGCAGAAGCAGCCTCGAATGGCCGCTCCGTCCGCTTTGCCGCGGCTTGCTGGAACTCACACAGCCTGGCGTTGCAGGCGCCTCTCCAACGCGCGGCTGTAATGCGAGATGAAGGAGCAGAACGCGACATAGAGCAGAGCGACGAAGAGATAGCCTTCGAGCGAGAAGCTGCGCCATTGCGGATCGCCCAGCGCCTGCTTGGTTGCGAGCAGGAGGTCGGTCAGGCCGACGATGCCGACGAGGGACGTATCCTTGAACAGGCCGATGAACAGGTTGGCGATCGCCGGAACGGCAAGGCGCAGCGCCTGCGGCACGACAACCAGCAACGATGTCTGCCAATAGCCGAGCCCGAGCGCCTTGGCCGCCTGCTCCTGCCCGGCGGGCACGGCCTGCAGGCCGCCGCGGATGGCTTCCGCCAGATAGGCCGCGCTGAACAGCGTGATGGCGATGAGGGCACGCAGCAGAGCATCGACCTGCAGCTTTCCCGGCAGGAAGAGCGGAATCATGAACGAGGCCATGAACAGCACGCTGACCAGCGGGACGCCGCGGACCATCTCGATGAACATGACGCAGACGCCCCTGATGATGCCGAGCTGCGAKCGCCGTCCGAGTGCCAGCGCAATGGCGAGCGGGAATGCGCCGAGGATGCCGCCGACCGCGAGGAAAACCGTCAGCGGCAGCCCGCCCCATAGATCGGTCGCCACAAAGGACAGGCCGAGCACGCCGCCGCGCATCAGGACGATCACGGCGGGGATCCCCAGCAGCCAGCCCGCGATGACGGCCCGCCCCCCAAAGCGCAGCGAGCAGCTCGCCAGCACCAGCGCGATGGTCAGCAGCAAGGCAGCGAAAGGTCGCCACTGCTCTTCGAACGGGTAGCGGCCGAACAGGATCAGCCGCAATTTCTCGTGGACGAAGGCCCAGCAGGCCCCGCCCATGGCGCGGCAGGTCGCCGGAGACGCCGCCCACCAGGTTGCATCGAACACGGCCCAGCGCAGCAGCGACGGGACGTAGGTGACGAAGAGGCCGAGCATCACGACCGTCAGCAGCGTGTTGCCGACGCTGCCGAACAGGCGTTCCCGCACTGAAGGGGCGGCGGCGCTCATGACGCCCCCTTGAGCGCGACGCGGCTATTGTACCAGTTCATGAAGCCCGAGATCGCGAGGCTGAGCGCGAGGTACACGCTCATCAGGATCGCGATGACCTCGACCGCCTGGCCGGTCTGGTTGATGATCGTGTTCCCGATCGACATCAGGTCGGGATAGCCGATCGCGATGGCGAGCGAGGTGTTCTTGGCCAGATTGAGATACTGGCTGGCGAGCGGCGGCACGGCGACCTTCATCGCCTGCGGGATCACCACCAGGCGCAGCGCCTGGCCCTGCGTCAGCCCCAGCGCAGCAGCGGCCTCGCGCTGGCCGCGGCTGACCGACAAGATCCCGGCACGCAGGATCTCGCCGATGAAGGCGGCGTTATAGAGCGACAGCCCGATCAGGAGCGCCGTCAGTTCCGGCGTGATCATGCCGCCGCCGGAGAAGCCGAAGCGGGTCGGCCGCGGCATGTCGAAGGAGGTCGTCGCGGCGAGATCGAGCGCCACGGTGGCAAGCGGCAGCAGGAGCAGCAGCAATCCGGGCCAGAGCTTCGCCGGCGCGCCCGTCAGCTCCGCCCGGCGCCGGGCCCACAGGCCATGACCGGCGAAGGCGACGAGGCCGACGATCACCGCCACCAGGATGAGGTCGGCGCCATGCTGCAGCACCGGGAAATGCAGGCCGCTCTTGGCGAGATAGACACCGGGAAGCAGCTGCGGCGCAGCCGAAGCKGCCGGCAGCATCTGGGTCAGCACCGCATACCAGAGATAGAGCTGCAGCAGCAGCGGCGTGTTGCGGACGAGCTCGACATAGAGCCTGGCCAGCGGGCTGACGAGGGGATTGCGCGACAGGCTGGCAATGCCGACGACGAAGCCGGCAAGCGTCGACAGCACGATCCCGAGCACGGCAACCACGAGCGTGTTGAGCAGACCGACCAACAGCGCCCGGCCGAAACTCGCGCTGGCGCTGTAGGCGATGAAGCTCTGGCCGATCTCGAAGCCGGCCGCCTGCCAGACGAAGCCGAAGCCCGTCCGGATCGAGCGCGCCTCCAGATTGCCGACGAGGTTCGTGGCGAGGAAGGCGATGGTGCCGGCCAGCACGGCCAGCACGATCACCTGCGTCGCCAGGGCCCGAAAGGACGGGTCGTTCCAGCCTCTCGCCAGGCGCGTCGGCGCGATCGCGACGGCGCTCATCTCAGCGCGTCGGCATGGCGTACATCTGCCCGCCCTTTGTCCAGAGCGCGTTGGCACCGCGCTCCATGCGCAGAGCCGTCCTGGGGCCGACATTACGTTCGAAGATCTCGCCGTAATTGCCGACCCGCTTGATCGCGCGATAGGCCCAACCCGGGTCGAGGCCGAGTCTCTGGCCCATATCGCCGGTGACGCCGAGCAGGCGCTTGATCTCCGGGTTCGCGCTCTCCTTCATCTGGTCGACATTGGCGGCGGTGATGCCCTTCTCCTCCGCCTCGATCAGCGCCATCAGGACCCATTTGACGGCGGTGAACCATTCCAGGTCGTTGCGGCCGACGACCGGCCCGAGCGGCTCCTTCGAGATCATGTCCGGCAGGATCTGCCATTCGTCGGGATTGGGTGCGTCGGAAGCCCTGACCGAGGACAGATAGGACATGTCGGCAGAGAAGGCCTGGCAGCGGCCACTGAAAAAGGCGGCCCGCGCCTCGTTCTGGGCCTCGAACACGACCGGCGTGAATTTCTTGCCGTTGGCCCGGAAATAATCGGCGAGATTGAGCTCGCTCGTCGTGCCGGTGGCGGTGCAGATGCTGGCGCCGTCCAGTTCGAGCGCACTCTTCAGGCCGAGCGATTTCGGCACCAGGAAACCCTGGCCGTCGTAGAAATAGACGCCGGCATAGAGCAGGCCGAGCGAGGCGTCGCGTGTCAGCGTCCAGGTCGCGACGGTGGTGAGCATGTCGATCTCGCCCGATTGCAGGGCCGTGAAGCGCTGCTGCGGGCTGAGCGGGACGAACTTCTCCCGTGCGGCATCGCCGAGCACCGCCGCCGAGACCGCCCGGCAGAAATCGGTCGTCAGCCCGGTCCAGCGGCCCGAACTGTCGGCGATCGAGAAGCCGCCGATGCCGGTGCTGACCCCGCAGGTGACTTCGCCGCGCTTGCGGATGGCATCGAGCGTCGGCCCGGCCTGGGCCGCAGCGGAAAATGTCGCGGCCGCCGCCAACGCGGCTGCAGCGAGGCCAGACTTCATGAGTCCTGCCTTGACGAATCCTGCCTTGAACAGAGTCTTCACGTGTCCCTCCCCTGGAACCGCCGCTCGCCGCTGCAAACGGCTTGCGGACTTGCGCTCATTTTTTGACCGGCGCATGCGCGGGGTTCGCCGGCTGCGCTCTTGCTGTTGGCCGTATCGCGGCGCCGTCAGGTCACGGCGCGCCGTTTGGCGAAACGCTCGTCGCGCCAGATCCCCGAGGTCATGACGTCGTTGAAGGCATGGGCGGCGCGCTCGATATCGGCATAGCCGAGATAGGCGGGTGCGAAGCCGAAGCGCATCATGTCCGGGGCCCGGAAATCGCCGATCACGCCGCGCGCGATCAGGGCCTGTACGACGGCATAGCCGTTGTCTGAGGTGATCGAGACCTGGCTGCCGCGCGCCGCATGAGCGCGCGGCGTGACGATGGCGGCGCCATGGGCGTGGCAGACCGGCTCGACCAGCTCCATGAACAGATCGGTCAGCGCGAGGCTCTTGGCCCGCAGTGCGGACATCTCGACATCCTCGATCGCGGCGAGGCCGGCGTCGACGACGCGCATGGACAGGATCGGCTGCGTTCCGCACAGCAGGCGCTGGATGCCACCTGCCGGCCGGTAGCCGCGCTCGAAGGCGAAKGGGGCGGCATGGCCCCACCAGCCGGAGAGCGGCTGCGACAGGGCATCGTGATGACGCGCCGCCGCATAGATGAAGGCCGGGGCGCCCGGACCGCAGTTCAGGTATTTGTAGGTGCAGCCGATCGCGAGATCGGCTCCCGCGCCGTCGAGATCGACCGGCACGACGCCGGCGCTGTGGCAGAGGTCCCAGACCGCGACGGCGCCCTTGGCGTGGATCAGCCGGTTGAGCGCCGCCATGTCGCGCAGTTCGCCGGTCTTGTAGTCGACATGGTTGACCAGCACGACCGCGGTGCGCTCGTCGACCAGATCCTCGATCCGCGGGGCGTCGACGCCCTCGAGCTTCAGGACGAGATCGGGCCGCCCGGCCGCCACGCCTTCGGCGACATAGAGATCGGTGGGGAAGCTGCCGCCTTCGGCGACGATGACATTGCGATCGGGGCGCAGCGCGAGCGCGGCATGCAGCGCCTTGTAGACATTCACCGAGACGGAATCGCACACCACCGTCTGCCCTGGCGCCGCGCCGATCAGACGCCCCAGACGGTCGCCCAGCGTATTGACCAGGGCGAACCAGCCGGCATCGTTCCAGCTGCGCACCAGCCCTTCCGCMCATTCCTCGCGCATGGCGACCACCATGTCGCTGAAGGCAGCCACCGGCGCCGGGCCGAGCGAATTGCCGGCCAGATAGATCGCGCCCGCAGGCAAATGGAAACGGGCGCGCAGGTGCCCCAGCGGATCGGCGCCGTCGCGCCGCGCGATCTCGGACGCCACCCCTGCCCTGTCCAGCGATGCCAGGTTCATCTCGCCTCCACTCATGGCCGATGCCGCCAGCGCGGCCCATCTGTCGGGGACTATCGAGACCGATATCGAAGATGTCAATTGATATATATAATTTTGCCAATCGCGTCATATTATATATATTGCCGGTAGCATGCGAGGATCCAATGGACGAAACCGACGTCGCCACCAAGACCGAAACCGCCTACCGGACGCTGCGCCAGGAGATCCTCGAAACGCGGCTGCGGCCGGGTGCGCCGCTGAAGCTCGGCGCCATGCGGGAGGCCTACGGCATCGGCTGGACCCCGTTGCGCGAGGCCTTGTCGCGCCTTGAGGCCGAGCGCCTGGTCACCTCCAGCGCCAACAAGGGTTACGCGGTCGCGCCCGTCTCGCTGGAGGAGTTGAGCGACCTGACCAGGGCCCGGCGCCTGGTCGAGCTGCCGATGCTGGCGGAATCCATCGCCAATGGCGACGAGGCGTGGGAGACCGCGCTGGTCGCCGCCCATTTCCGGCTCTCGCGCTGCACGCCGCCGGTGGAAAAGCCGGAAGAGCTGGTCATCAGCGATTGGGAAGAGCGGCACGAGGCGTTCCATCTGGCCCTGCTGGCCGCCTGCACGTCGCGCTGGCTGATGCGCTTCTACGTGCAGATCAAGGATCAGCTGCGCCGGCATCACCGCATCCTCTCGATCGCGCCCGCGCTTTCGCACAGCGCGGCGGGCACGCCATGGCAGGACAGTCCCGCCTTCGCGGCCTTGCGCGATGCGCTGGCGCTCGAGCCGCATACCGCCTTGATGAATGCGGCCCTGGACCATGACGTCGATCGCGCCGTCAGGCTGCTCGACGAGCATATCGAATTCACCCGCAAGGTCTTCGTCGCCTCCGATCTCGACGGCGCCCCCGGCCCCGCTTCCTGACCCCTTCGCGCTTTCGCGTCCGTCCCGCCCGTCCTTCCCGCCCGTCGCCGGTCACACCGGGCCCAGACAAGCCTTGATGAGGATATCCATGCCGTCCGTTCTCCCCGGCACCAGCCCGTCGCTCGTTCTGGTCAATGGCCGGATTCTCAGTGAGGCGGGGCCCTGCGAGGCCCTGGCCATCGCGGGAAACCGTATCGTCGCACTTGGGAGCTCCAGCGAGATCGCCGCCCTTGCCTCGGCCGAGACGGAGCATGTCGATCTCGCCGGCAAGACCGTCACCGCCGGCCTCATCGATGGCCATGCCCATCTCGACCGCGAAGGCCTGAAGAGCGTGCTGCCCTCGCTCGCCGATTGCCGTTCGATCGAGGACATCGTCGCGCGCATCGCCGAGATCGCCCGAACGAAGAAGCCGGGCGAGTGGATCATCACCATGCCGATCGGCATTCCCCCCAGCTATGAGAGCGTGCTGGCGGGAATCGCGGAACATCGCTTCCCCGACCGCTGGGACCTTGACCGCGCCGCGCCTGACAACCCGGTCTATATCCGCTCGATCTGGGGCTACTGGCGCTCGACCCTGCCACTGGTTTCGATCGCCAACAGCCGCGCCCTGCGGCTGGCCGGCATCGATGCCTCGACGGTGGCGCCGGCCGCGTCCATCGAGATCTGCCGCGATGCCGCAGGCGAGCCGAACGGCATCTTCGTCGAGACCAACAAGATGCCGGTGGTCGAGATGAGCCTGATGCGCCGGGCGCCGCATTTCTCCGCCAGCGAGCGGGCCGGCGCGCTCGCGGCATCGATGAAACTCTACAACCGGGCGGGCACCACCAGCGTGTTCGAGGGCCACGGCATTGCCGCCGAGGTGCTGGACGCCTATCGGCAGGTCCGGTCCGAGGGTCGCCAGACCGTGCGGGCATCGATGATCTTCAGCCCGGCCTGGCCCTCGACCTCGGCGGAGGATTGCCGGGCCCTGCTCAAGTCCTGGGGACATTGGCTCGCCGGCCGGGGATTAGGCGACGCCTGGCTCGGTATGGCCGGGCTCTACGGCGAGATCGACGATTCCGTGGAGCGGGAGCTGCGCAGCGCAGCCTTTCCGCAGACAGGCTGGGCCGGCTTCCACTATAATTCGTCGCTGCCGCGCGATGCCCTGAAGACGGTGCTGATCGAAGCCGCGCGCAACGGCATCCGGGCGGTCGGCATCCTGCCCAATATGCTCGACCTCTTCGCCGAGGTGGACAACGTCACCCCGCTCGCCGGCCAGGGCTGGGTGCTCGGCCATGTCGTCAGCCTGACGCCGGACCAGGTGAAGCGGGTTGCCGATCTCGGGCTGGCGGTGACCACGCATCTGACCGCCTATATCTACAAGCGCGGCAGCGAGCTGGTCGAAAAGCTCGGGCGCGAGCGGGCTGGCGAGATCGTGCCGCTGCGCTCCCTGCGCGAGGCCGGCGTGCCGATTTCGTTCGGCAGCGACAACGCACCGCTCAGCCTGTTCCACTCGATCGCCCATGCGGTCAACCGACGCGACCGGACCGGCGCCGTCATCTCCCCCGAACAGGCCCTGACACGCGAAGAGGCGCTGGAATGCGCGACGCTCGGCGGCGCGAAGCTGACCTTCGCGGAGGGCGAGAGGGGCAGCATCGCCATCGGCAAGCTCGCGGATCTGGCCGTGCTCTCGGCCGACCCGCTCCGCTGCGCGCCCGACGAGCTCGCCCGGATCGAGTCGCTGCTGACCGTCGTCGACGGGCAGATCGTCTATCGCGCGGACGCCGGCGGCGGGCGCTGAGGGAGGCCGCCATGACCGAACTGCCGACGAAAGCCGTCTTTCTCGACTATGATCAGGCCCGGCTCGACCTGAACTACAATCAGGGCGCCTGGGCCGCCAATGCCGACGAGATCATCGCCTGGTACCGCGAGGCGAGCCTTGCTGCGCATCGCAACCTCACCTGCCGCCCGCTCGCCTATGGCGAGGGGCCGGCCGAGCGGATCGACCTGTTCCCGGCGGCCTCAAAGCGGGCGCCGCTCGTCATCTATGTCCATGGCGGCGCCTGGCGCATGCTCGACCGGATGGACAGCGCCTTTGCGGCGGAAGCCTTCGTGGCCGCCGGAATGAACTTCGCCGTGCTCGACTTCGCCAGCATTCCCGCGGTCCGGCTGCCCGAGATGGTGATGCAGGTCCAGCGCGGCATCGGCTGGCTCGCCCAGCACGCCAGCGAGTTGGGCTATAACCCCGAACGCCTGTTCGTGATCGGCCACTCCTCGGGGGCGCATCTCGTCGCGGCCGCGCTCACCGCCGAGACGCCGCATCGCATCGCGCCTGGCATGGTCGCCKGGGCGCTTTGCGCCAGCGGCGCCTATGATCTGGAAGGGCCGATGCTCAGCGCGCGGGGGCGCTATCTCGGCCTGACGGCAGCCGAGATCGCGGCATTCAGCCCGATCCGCCATGTCGAAGCGCTGACCTGCCCCGTTCTCGTCGCTTATGGCGAGGCTGAAACCGACGAGTACCGGCGCCACGCCACGACGTTCCACGCAAGCCTGGAGAAGGCGGGAAAGGCAACGCAGCTGCTTCGCGCCGAAGGGCAGAACCATTTCGAGGTCAGCCGCATGCTGGCTGCGCAGGATAGCCCGATCTTCGACGCGGTCATKAAAGCCGTCTGATGTCTTGCGTCTCCAGGTCGCATTCCCGGCCTGCGCGAACCGGACCGGTCAAGCGGCTTGCCCTGCGCAGGCTGCTGGCGGGAGCGCACCGAGGCGCGCTGCGGCCGGCAGCAAGCATGGCCAAGAGGTCGATCATCTCCGGCTGCGGTGTCGCGCGACATCGCCGGCGCGGACGGGGTCATCGGCCTGTTGGGTGGCGAAGAGTTTGCGATCCTGCTGCTGGGCCTTGACAGCCTGGGGATTTGCCGAACGCGCGGCGCGAAGCGATGGCTTGCAGATGACGGCCACGGTCAGCATCGGGCTGGCCGAAGCCTCATCGAACGCAACCGCCCTCTTCGAGCTGCTCTCGGCCGCCGACCTCGCCCTCCACAAGGCAAAAGCGCTCGGAAGGAACCGCATTCAGATCGCCGGTGCGACGGGGGCTTGCGAGACTGCGCGACGGGAAGCGTGGGTCGAATGGGTGCAAGCGACCTACTGATTTCAACGCAGACGATATCGGCGCTGCCCCTTCCCTTGCGCTCGTGGCCTCAGGGTGCATGGCGGCGCCAATGCTCGGCCGCGCACGGCAATTGAGGCCTGGCTCCAGCCAGAATCGACGCCATGTTGACGCTGTCGAACATGCGCTGGGGCTGATTTAGCACGCGTCGTGTGGCTGCGGATCGTACTCCGCACCTTTTATGCAGTAGGCTTTGAAGTGACCGGGCGCCTCGACGATTCTCGTTTCCATTCGCCTAACAAAGTCCAACAGGTCGAAAAGGTCGTCGGAATCTTCGGCTGGCTTAACCTTCGGCTTGTCCTCGCCAACGACCCCCGCTGCGCCGAAGATCGCGATGTTCTTTCCCTTTGGCCTCTGCGCTGAGCGATAGATGATCGCGTCGATGCGCCGCTTGTGCTTCTTGATTTCGACGGTGTGGTGGTTAAGCAGATATTCAGCGACGGCCTGCGTCGGTAGATAGTCCAGGTACTGGTCTTCCGGTGAGATCGGCCGCGATATCTCCTGCATGAATTTCTGCATGAACAGCCACTGAGCGACCCGCGAGACCCGGTTCGGTACGAAAATATTCTGTGGCTTCGGAGGGGCAGAGAGCCGCGTCATATCCAAGACGCAGATCGGCTTCGTGATCGTGAATTTGGCAACCGCAACGATGCTGCCAACGGACGGACGAAGCTCGGCGATGCAGGTCTCGTGGGGACTGTCGGCGGACTGCCGTCTGCGCCGCAAGGGCGGATTGGCGACCAACGGTCCTGTGGCGGACAGCGTGAAGTCACTGCTTGACCGCCACGGCGTCTACTACCGGCCACAGAYGGTCCCTTACAACACCACTAACCTCGACAAGGACCTGAGGCAGCGACTGATCTGGTGGCTGCGCAGCCAAGGATTTGTTGTTTAGTCCGGCCCTGCACAGTAGCCTGTGATAAAGAGTCTCCGCTCAAGAGCGGCCCTATCGCAGAGGAGGGTGCGCGCCAATGTCCGCTTTCCTAGCAACCAGCTGATGTCTCCTCTTGGCGCACCGCAGACTACGTGTGGCGCATGTGAAGGTAAGACATCCCCATTGATCCGAGACATTCGCGACGACGCGTCTGCCGGTCGAAACGCCCCCTTCGCGGCCCCCACAATCTCGGCCCCCTCACCCCACAAACACCGACCTCTCCGCAAATCCCGTATGCCGCCGCATCATCCGGCCCACCACCCGGTCGCGCGAGATGCGGATGTGGCGTGCCACCGCCTCGCGGGCCGCGGCTGCGTCCCGGCGGGCCAGCGCCTCGATGATCTCGTCATGGTCGTGGCGGACCTCTTCGCCGTCTTCGGCCGCGCCGAGATCGGCGAAGAGCAGGCGCTGCATCTCGTCCATGGTCTGGCCGATGCCGCGCAGGAGGCGGGCGTTGTCGGCGATGGTGGCGATCGCCTCGTGAAAATCCTGGTTGGCGCGCATGAAGGCGCGGTAGCTCGCCTGGTCGCCGATGCGCAGCTCGACGGAAGATAGCCGGCGCATCATCGCGACATGGCTGTCGGTGATGCGCGGGGCGGCGAGTTCGGCCGCTGCGCATTCGAGGATCAGGCGCATCTGGATCAGCTCGTGGAAATCGCGGAGCGAAAGCTCGGTGACGCTGTAGCCGCGGCGCGGAATGACGCGGACCAGCCCGTCCTGCCTGAGCCGCGACAGGGCCTCGCGCAAGGGCGAGGTGCTGACCTTGAAGCGCGCGACGAGATCGGATTCGTTGAAGACCGCACCTTGCGCGATCTCCCCAAAAATGATCGCGGCGCGGAGCTCCTGATAGACGCGCTCGGCCAGCGAGAGCTTGGCATCCTGTCCTGCTTCGGCCTTGGCCGGCATTGTTCTTAGCCCAAGGAGTTGATGATCGCGATGCCGGCGGCGGCAGCGGTGCCGGCGAAGAGCCGGTTGGGCAGCTGCCAGAACACCGGGATCGCGCCATAGGCCCCGGCGAGCGCCAGCGAAAACAGCACGACGACCATCTGCGGCGAGCCGTGCAGGGCGAAGGCGACGCCGGCCAGGCCGAGCGCGCCGACGATCAGCGAGCCGACGCATTGCAGGAGCGGGCGGCCCGTCCGGTCGGCCATCAGGCCGTTGCCGATCATCACCGCCGAGCCGACGAGCGAGGCACCCGAGACCAGCCAGCCAATGGTCGCGACATGGCCGAATCCGGCCTCGCGCATGATGGTCGGGCCCCAGAAGGCGACGGTGGCGTTGGCAATGATGATGCAGAAATAGACCAGCGTGAAGATCCAGAGCCGCGGATCGCGCAGCACCGTCGACAGGCCATGCTCGCGCGGGCCGAGTGCCCTTGCATCGCGCTCGAGATCATCGCGGACCGCGCTGCGCTCAGCATCCGAGAGCCAATGCGCCTGTTCCAGTCGGTCGGTGAGCCAGGCCAGCGCAAAAAGCCCGATCAGAACTGTCGGAATGCCCTCGACGATGAACAGCCATTGCCAGCCCGACAGGCCGCCCATGCCCTGCATCCCGGTCATGATCTGCCCGGCAAGCGGGCCGCCGATGACGCCGGACAGCGCGACCGACGACATGAAGATGCCAAAGACCTTGGCCCGTCGCTCGCTCGGAAACCATTGCGTCAGGAACAGGATGACGCCCGGAAAGAACCCGGCCTCGAAGGCGCCGAGCAGGAAGCGCAGGATGTAGAAGGTCGCGGGCGTCGTCGCATAGGACATCAGCGCGCAGATCGTGCCCCAGCCGATGGCGATGCGGGCGATGGTCTTGCGTGCGCCGATGCGTTGCAGCAGCAGGTTGCTCGGCACTTCGAACAGGAGATAGCCGATATAGAAGATGCCGGCGCCGAGCCCGTAGACGGCCTCGGAGAACCGCAGCTCGTCGGCCATCTGCAGCTTGGCGAAGCTGATATTCACGCGGTCGACCCAGGCCAGCACCCAGAGAACCATCAGGATCGGGATCAGGCGCCAGAAGATCCGGCGATAAGCGGTGTCGAGCAGTGTAGCAGTCGCGGGGGCGGCCGCGCCCGGTAGCGATGTGTCGGTCATGTCAGAATCCCCTCGGCGGCCTTCGACCAGCATGAGCGATGTCGTGGCCGGATTTGTGATGCATCAATAAAACATCATAAACAAATCGCGACTGTCAACAGGCACCCCTGAGGCCATGCGACGCCGATCAGTTGAACGTACCCTCCCCCGCGATCCCAGCACGGACCTCTTGACCGCCAGCACAAACTGCGAGCAGTAATTGAAACATCAAAAAAACATCTAAGGGATGACCATGTCCATTCTGACGCTCGGCGCTGCCGGAGATATCGTAGTCCGCGAGCGGCTTTATGCCGGCGATGCGCTGATCGACGAGGGTTATGGCGAGACGCTCGCCTATCTCCGGCAGAGCGATCTGGTCTGGGGTTCCTGCGAGGTGCAGTTCGCCCGCCAGGGCTATCGCAGCGATGCACCGATCGCCTATCTCGTCGACCCGACGGTGGCCGACGATCTCGGCCGGGCCGGGTTTGGCCTGATGACGGTCGCGACGAATCACACCTGCGATTTCGGACCCCAGGCCTTCCTGGAGACACTCCGCCACCTGCAAGCGGCCGGCGTCGAGACGGTCGGCGGCGGCAAGGACCTCGCGGCCTCGCTCGTGCCGGACCGGCGCGTGATCAATGGCTGCAGGCTCGGCACCATCGCGGTCTCCTGCCTGTTGCCGCCGGATTATGCGGCAACGGAGACCCGGCCGGGCATCGCGCCGCTCGCGATCGAGCAATGGCCGGAAATCCACCCGGTCCTGCTCGCGACCGAACCCGGCGCACCGATGCGGATGCGCAGCCGGGTCCGCGAGGGCGATCTCGCGCGGCTACGCGGGCAGATCGCCAGCTTGCGCCCTGAAGTCGACGTGCTGATCGTCAGCGTGCATTGGGGCTATGGCCGCGGCGACCCGCTGGCCGAATACCAGCGCCCGCTGGGACAGGCGCTGATCGATGCCGGCGCCGACATGATTCTCGGCAACCACGCCCACAGCCCCGCGGGCGTCGAGACCTATCGGGGCAAGCCGATCATCTACAGCCTCGGCAACCACATCGCCCAGCAGGATTGGGACAATGCCACGCCCGACCAGAAGATGATCTTCTCGCAGATCGATCCCTGGTCGCTGGTCTGCCGCATCGGCATCGGCCAGGGCGGCGTCGAGACGATCGAATTCCGCGCGACCGAGTGCAACAGAAGCGGGATGCCGGTGCTGATCCAGGAGCCGGCCCGCGCCCTGCCCGTACTCGAGCGCTTCGACCGGCTCTCACGCGGCATGGGCACGCAAGCCGAGATCGACGGCCTGAACCTGACCGTCCGGTTCGGTGGGTGAACGCGCCCCCGAGTGCGCCTTGGCTTACAGCAAGGCGCGCTCGTCGCGCCCCAACAGGCGGAAGGCGAGATAGATCGCCCCGGCGCTGAGCACGAGCAGGATCGTCGAGAGCGAGGCGGCCGTGCCGTAATCGCCATCATTGATCGCGATGTAGATCTTGACCGGCATGGTGATGGTGCCGCCGACATAGAGCACGAGCGACGAGGAGAGTTCGTTCACCGCCGTGACGAAGGAGAGCATCGCGCCTGCGATGATGCCGGGCAGGATCAGAGGGATGGTGACGCGCAAAAATGCCTGGACCGGGCTGTAGCCGAGCGAGATCGCCGCCTCCTCCATGCTCGGCCCGACCTGCCGCAGCGCGGCGGCCGAGGAGCGCACCGCATAGGGCAAGCGCCGGATGAAGACGGAGAGGATGATGATCGCCGCCGTGCCGGTCATCACCAGCGGCGGCGTGTTGAAGGCGGCGATGAAGGCGACGCCGACGACGATGCCGGGCATGACATAGGGCACCATCAAGGTGGCATCGAGCAGCGAGGTCTGGGCGGTGTTGCGCCGCGCGACCAGGCAGCCGATCAGGGTGCCGATGACCACGATCAGCAGCACGGAGGCGCCGGAGAACAGCAGCGAATTCCACACGACATCACCGAGCGTGGCAACGATGCGGCGGTAGCTGTCGAGGCCGAAGCCCGGCTGGAACACCGGCCCGTTCGTCTTCCTGACCGAATAGATCGCCGCAATGATCGCCGGCATCGCGCCGCCGAGCGCGATGAAATAGACCGCGGCATGGGCCGCGACATTGGCAAAGCCGCTCAGCCTGATCTTCTCGGGCCGGTTGATCAGGTTGCTGTGATAGACGTTTTTCCGCGACATGAAGCGCTGGATGAAGACGAAGACCATCGACATCAGGATCAGCGCCAGGCTGAGCGTCGTCGCCATGCCGAGATTGGAGCCGATCTCGGCGGAATAGGCGGTATAGGCCTCGGTCGCCAGCACATTGAAGCCACGCCCGAGCAGCCGCGGCGTGCCGAAATCGGCGATGGCATGGATCAGCGCCAAGAGCCCGCCGGCCGAGAGCGCCGGCAGGACCAGCGGGAACGAGATCTTCAGCACGCGCTGGAACGGCGTCAGCCCGAGATTCTCCGCCGCCTCCTCCAGCGAGCGGTTGACATTGGCGAGCGCGCCAGAGGTCAGCAGGTAGACATAGGGATAGAACTTGAAGGCGAAGACGATGAGGATGCCCCAGACGCCGTAGATCGGCGGCATGAAGACGCCCCAGGACATCAGCGTCTGGCGTACGATGCCGCCCGAGCCGAACAGCACGATCCAGGAATAGGCGCCGATAAAGGGCGGCGAGACCAAGGCCAAGATCGCCAGCATCGAGACGAAGCGGCCGCCCGCGATCTCGATGCGCGCCATGCAGAAGGCCATGACCGAGCCGAGCAGCAATGCACCCGCCAAGCCGCCGAAACCGATGATCAAGGTGTTGATGAAGGCGTTGAAATAGCGCGTGCTGCCGAACAGCCTTTGCCAGTTGGCGAGCGTCAGCACCCCGCTCTCGTCGCGGAAGCTGGAGACCAGGACGAGGCCAAGCGGGATCAGCAGCAGGACGATCAGGATCGCCCAGGCCCCGACCGCGACCAGCGTCCAGAAATCCGGACGCCAGCTGCGGCGCGTGGCTGAAACGGCGATGGCGCTCATGCCGTAAGCTCCGCCGGGACACGCCGTCCCTTCGCGTCGAAGCCATGGAGATCGGCCGGGTCGAAGCTCAGGCGGATCTGCCGGCCGGCCTCGATCGCGAGATCGGGCGGCGGCGCGCCGATCTGGGCTACGAGCCTGTGCCCCTGCGCCTGGACGGTGAGATGCGCCTCACGGCCGAGATAGGAGAAATGCTCGACCGTTCCGGCGATGCTGGCGGCGCCGTTTCCACTTCCCCCTTCGCTAGCCCCCGCCTCGGCGAGGCGCAGGCGCTCCGGCCGCAACGCCCATTGCGCCACGTCCTTCACCTCCGGCAAGCCGAAGGCGGCGGGCGCAAGCAGGTTCATCGTCCCGACGAAGGAGGCGACGAAACGCGTCGCCGGCTTCCCGTAGATCTGCTGCGGCGTGCCGATCTGCTCGACGCAGCCATGGTCCATCACGCAGATCCGGTCGGAAATGGCGAGCGCCTCCTCCTGGTCATGTGTCACATAGATCGCGGCGATGCCGATCGTGCGCTGGATCGCGCGGATCTCGTCGCGCAGGTCGAGCCGGAGCTTGGCGTCGAGATTGGAGAGCGGCTCGTCCATCAGGAGCAGGCGCGGCTTCACCACCATCGCCCGGGCAATGCCGATGCGCTGCTGCTGGCCGCCCGACAGTGCGGCCGGCAGGCGCTCGGCAAGCGCCGCCAGCCGGACGGTCGCCAGCGCCTCGGCGACGCGCTCGCGGATCTCGGAGGCCGCGACCTTGCGGGCTTTCAGGCCGAAGGCGACGTTCTCGGCGACCGTCAGATGCGGGAAGATCGCATAATCCTGGAAGACCATGCCGATATCGCGCTTATGCGGCGGCACCGAAAGCAGGTCGTGGCCGGCGAKATCCACCCTGCCCTCGGTGAGCTGCGAGAAACCGGCGATCGAGCGCAGCAAGGTGGTCTTGCCGCAGCCCGATGGGCCGAGCAGCGTGAAGAACTCGCCCTTCGCGACCGAGAAGGACACACCGTTCAAGGCCGTCGTGGCCCCATAGCGCTTGATCGCGCCGTCGACAGTCAGATACGCCATGCCGGCAAAGCACTCCCGTCCCTTCCCTAGTTGCGCATGGCCGCGATTGGACGGCAAGATGGAGAAACTGCGCCGGCACAGAACGAACCGGCGTGACGGGGATGGAGAGCAGGCGATGATGTCGAGCAGGAACTGGGTGGGTCATCTCGTGCTGGCGGCCGGGATTCTCGGCTTGGCCGGCGGAGCCTATGCGGCCGACAACAAGGTCGTGCTCTACACCGCCCATAAATCCTCGATCGTGCAGAAGATGATCCCGCTCTTCGAGGCCGAGACCGGAATCAAGGCCGAGGTCGTGCAGCTTGGGTCCGGCGATGTCTTCCGCCGCGCCCGCGCCGAGGCCAGCGCGCCCAAGGCCGATGTGATCTGGAGCGTCACCGGCTCGCTGCTCAGCGAAAACGCCGATCTGCTCACGCCCTATACGCCCAAGGAACAGGCGGCGATCGACGAGCGTTTCGTCGCGAGCCCGGCCTGGACGCCCTATACGACCGTGATCTACGTGCTGATGGTCAACAACAAGATGGTCAAGGACGCCGAGATCCCGAAGACCTGGGCCGAGCTGTCCGATCCGAAATGGAAGGGCAAGGTCGCCTCGGCCCGCGTCGACAATTCCGGCTCGGCCTTCCAGCAGATGACGACCGTGCTGACCGCCGGCGGCGACAAGGGCTGGGAGGTCTATGGCAAGCTCGCCAAGAACTTCATCTTCTCCGACAGCTCCGGCGCCGTGCCGCGCTATGTCGCCGATGGCGAGGCGCCGCTCGGCCTGACGCTCGAGGACAATGCGCTCGAATATGTCGCCGGCGGCGCGCCGGTGAAGATCGCCTATATCGCGGACGGCACGACGACCTCGCCCGACGGCGTGGGGCTGGTGAAGGGCGCGCCCAATCCCGAACCGGCKAAGCGCTTCATCGACTGGGCCTTGTCGAAGAAGACGCAGGAAGCTCTGGTGAAGGAAGCCGGCCGCCGCTCGGTGCGCAAGGATGTCGCCGCGCCGGGCGATGTCAAGCCGCTGGCCGAGCTGACCCTGGTCAAGCTCAAAACCGTCGAGGAACTCGGCGGCACCAAGGCGATGATCGAAAAGTGGAGGCAGGCGACCGGCCAGTGATGGCTTGAACGAGCCGGCTGAAGCCGCCTCGCGCCGATATCCACCATGCAGATTGAAAGCTTCAGCCTCGGCAAGCGCTTCGCCAGCCCTGAGGAGAACGAAGACAGCGTCGTCATCCTGCCCGGCCGCGGCTATGCCGTGATCGATGGCGTGACCGACCGCAGCGGCCGACGCTTCGGGACGATGCGGGCGGGGCGCTTCGCCTCGGCCCGGGTCGCGACCGAAGTCGCCCGCTTCCTCCTCAGCGAAGACCTGAGCGTGCGCGGCGGCGATGCGCGCGTGCGCCGGCTGGTCCTGGCGCTCAGCGACACGCTGCGCGCCGGCTACGCGGCGCATGGCCTGGCGGAGCGGGTGGAAGGTGATGCGTCAGCGCGGATCGGCTGCACGCTGGCGCTGGGCTACCATGACGGCCCGGCCCTGCAGCTCGTCTCGATCGGCGATTCCGGCATCCGCTTAAGCGGACAAACGCTCGGGACTGTCCGCCATGTCGAGGCGAAGCCCCTCGACCGCGTGACCGCGCTGATCCGGCGGGAATGCTGGGCCTATCTCGGCCGGATGCGGGCCGATCCGCTGCACCAGCGCGCGATCTCGGACGATGCCGTCTGGAACGGGTTGCGCGTGCCGCCGGCAGGCTTGAGCGCGGAGGCGAGCGCCGAGGTCAGGGCCCATGTGCTGCATCTTTGCAGCGAGGAGATGCCGACGATCGCGCGCACCGAGATCGAGCGGCTGCTCGACAGCGGCATCAGTGGCCAGCGCGTCTTCGCCAATCTCCCGACCAGCGATCTCGGCTATGGCGTGCTCGACGGCTTCGCCATCGCCGAGCGGCATGTCTTCACCGCCGACTATGCCGCAGATGAGGTCTCGCGGCTCGAACTGTTCAGCGACGGCTATTTCGCCGAGCCCGAGGCCTTTGGCGTCGCGGCCTGGGAGGCGAGCTTCGCCGAGGTCGAGCGGCTCGACCCCGACAAGATCGGCCCCTATGCCAGCGTGAAGGGCTCCGGCCCCGATGGCTGGACCGACGACCGGACCTATCTCGGAATCGCGTTCGATCGCTGAACGGGTAAGCCGGCGCGGCAGGCGCAGGGCTGGCCGTCCCGCCCTCGCCGTCTTCCGGCGGGATGGCGATCATCCGGCCGCCGCGGCGCTTCCAGCCCCTATTCGGGCGCGCCCTCGCGCCGCCTGAGCGCCTTCAGCCGGCTGATCAGATGGCGGGCGCCCATCAGGATATGCTGCTCCAGATGGTCCTTGGCGCGCTCGATATCGCCCGCTCTGCAGAGATCGAGCAGGAGCTGGTGCTCGCGGTTCATGCGCTCGCGCCCGCCCGTCAGCCGGATCGGCAGCGGGAAATGGCGATAGGCGTTCAGATAGAGCTTTCGGATCAGCGCCAGCGTCTGCGGGCGGTTGGCCGGTGCATAGAGCGCGGCATGGAAAGCCCAGTTCAGGCTCGACCAGTTCTCATCCTGCTGGTCTTCCGCGATCTGCGCCAAGATCTCTTCGGCCCTTTGATAGTGCTGCGCCGTCATCAGCGGCATCGAGAGTTCGAGAAGCCAGGTCTCGAGCCGGGCCCGGATCTCGTAGGTTTCCTCGAGATCGTCGATCGACAGCCCTGAGACCACCGCGCCCTTGTGGGATTCCTGCCTGACCAGGCCCTCGGCCTCGAGCTGATGCAGGGCTTCGCGGATCGGCACCCGGCTGACGCCAAGCTCGGCCGCCAGTTTCTCCTGACGCAGCTGGATGCCCTCGGGCAAGGCGCCCGACAGGATCTGGTCGCGCAGCAGGTCGACGACCCGCGCGGTCGTCGTCTTGCGCTGAAGCGCGGGAGGATTGTTAGACAGGATGGAAGCCGTCATCGCCTGCTCACGCGTCTCCTACTCTGGCGCCTAGCCCCAATCCCTGCCCTGAAGCGGGGTTCATTTCAATCCGGGCGGCGGCCATTGGGATGGATAACCGATTTTGTATCCAATCCCGGCGCGCGCTTGGAGGCGTCCACAAACGACATATCACGCCATTCCGTCCCTCTTGCGTCGGGCCAAGCGGCATCGTAATGGCAATTGGATCCAATATCCAATCTTGTTGAGAACACCCGTGATCGCGATCAGCAACAATGAAGGGGCCTGCGGCATTCCCGCGACCGCCCGCGCACTCGCCAAGGGCGAAGCGGCTCTCGACGCGATC
Source organism: Allobosea sp. 05T422_2 (assembly GCF_056396265.1). Taxonomy (NCBI): domain Bacteria; kingdom Pseudomonadati; phylum Pseudomonadota; class Alphaproteobacteria; order Hyphomicrobiales; family Alloboseaceae; genus Allobosea; species Allobosea sp. 05T422_2. The sequence goes on from NZ_JBFTLD010000150.1 coordinate 19,329, forward strand.
GAGGCGGGCATCAGGCTTGTCGAAGCCAGTGAGAGCGTCCGCACCGTCGGCCGCGGCGGCTGGCCCAATCTCCTGGGCGAGGTCGAGCTCGATGCCTCCGTGATGGACGGCACCAGCCTGCGCAGCGGAGCCGTGGGCGCACTGACCGGCTATCTGCATCCGGTCAGCATTGCCCGCCAGGTGCTCGAACGCCTGCCGCATGAGCTATTGGTCGGCGAAGGCGCCAGGCGCTTCGCCGCCGAGATCAGCGCGGAGGCCGGCGAACTCCTGATGCCGCATGCCCGGACCGCCTGGGAGCGCTGGTTCCGGGACGAGGTCAGCGAAGCCGACCGCGCGAACTGGCCGGACGTGCCGATGGCGGAGCTCTGCGCCCAGGCGATCGACCCGGAAACCGGCCGCGACACCACGGTCTTCCTGGCTCAGGACGCGCAGACCCATATCGGGGCGGGCACCAGCACCTCCGGCTGGGGCTGGAAATATCCGGGGCGTCTCGGCGACAGCCCGATCATCGGCGCCGGTTCCTATGCCGATACGCGTTACGGCGCCTGCGCCTGCACCGGCGTCGGCGAAATGAGCATCCGGGCCGGCACCTCGCGCGCGGTCGTGCTCTACATGAAGATGGGCATGGGCGTCGAAGATGCGGTCTACGAGGCCGTTGCCGACATGCGCGCGCTGAAGGGCGGGCTGATCGGCCGGGTGACGATCCACGCCATCGACGCAGCGGGCGGCCACAAGGTCGTGGCCGTGAACGGCCTGCCGGAAAACCACTACTGGCTCTGGCGCAGCGGCGAGGCAGCGCCTTCGAGCCATCCTTGCGAGATCATCGCGATCAGCGAGGACCCCGCCCCCAAGCCGACCGCCCATCGCCGCTATGAGGCGATGGGGCTTTGACCTCCTGCCCTGGATCATCGGACCGGAAACCTATCCGGTCCGATGATCCAACCTTTTGTGTTTGCATCGGCTTTGCCCCGAAAACCGCAATCCACCTTTCGGGCCGATGCGCGAGTTCCATCGATCATCAGGGATAATGACCATGGCCCATTCCGGAAAAATCGTTCTGACAGCGCTGGCAGGCCTGCTGCTCGCCGGCACCGCCGCCCATGCCGAGGGCACGCTCGACCGCATCAAGCAACGCGGGCAGTTGATCTGCGGCACGAGCACCGGCATTGCCGGGTTCAGCATGGCCGATGCGCAGGGCAGCTGGAGCGGGCTCGATGTCGATATCTGCCGGGCGCTCGCAGCCGCGATCTTCGACGACCCTTCGAAGATCAAGTTCGTTCCGCTGGCCAGCAAGGACCGCCTGACCGCGTTGCAGAGCGGCGAGATCGACGTGCTGCCGCGCACCACGACCTGGACGCTGAGCCGCGACGCCGGCCAGGGCCTGAACTTCACCGCCGTGAACTATTATGACGGCCAGGGCTTCCAGGTGCGCGCCAAGGCCGGGATCAAGTCGGTGAAGGAGCTGGATGGGGCCTCGATCTGCACTGTGCAGGGCACGACCAATGAGCTGAATCTCGCGGACTATTTCCGCGTCAACAAGATGAAATACGAGGTCGTCGCCTTCCAGGGCATCGACGAGACGGTGAAGGCCTATGAGAGCGGTCGCTGCGACGCGATCTCGACCGATATCTCGCAGCTCGTCTCCTATCGCCTGAAGATGTCGGACCCGGCCGAGCATGTCCTGCTGCCGGACGTGATCTCGAAGGAGCCGATCGGCCCCTATGTCCGCCAGGGCGACGATGAATGGTTCGACATCGTGCGCTGGACGGTCTTCGCGCTGATCAATGCCGAGGAACTCGGCGTCACCCAGGCCAATCTCGCCGAGATGCTGAAATCCGAGAATCCGGAAATCCGCCGGCTGCTCGGCGTTGAAGGCAAATTCGGCGTGGGGCTGGGCCTGACGCCCGACTGGATCGCCCGGATCGTCCGGCATGTCGGCAATTACGGCGAAAGCTACGAGCGCAATCTCGGCACCGGCAGCCGCATCGGCCTGCCGCGCGGGCTGAACAATCTCTGGTCCAAGGGTGGCATCCAGTTTGCACCGCCCGTGCGCTGATCCAAGCCTTTCCAGCGAACGCCGCAAGCTCCCTGGATTGGAGTCAGGTCAGCCTCTGAAAGCGGCGTCGTGGGTCCTCCCGCGGCGCCGCTTTTATCATGCGCGGCGGGGCGCCGCGCATCCCCGCCGGGCGCCAATGGCCCAGCGCTGCGACATAGCCGACGCAACAGGCCAGGCTGCGATAGCTGGGGCCATCACGAGCGTCTGGGGCCCTCATCTTGCACAGCCTCCACCGGGCACTGATTCCCGGCCGATCGAATCGTCGCGGCTAGGTTGACCGCTCCGGATCGACGGAATCAGCGTGTCCCTGTCCGCCCCGTCCCGCATGGCGAGCACTGGAGCTCCCTGAGGCAATACGCTGCAACGCGCTGGCGTCTCAGGAGCGACCGGGTAGCCGAGGCGCAAACGCGTGCACTCCAGCCGGCGGGACCGCTGCCAGCAGCCTTGTGGATCGGCCCCCGCGCGAGGCCGCCGGTCACGCAAGCCCTCGGGAGCCATACAGCTCTCCACACACATCATCCCCCGCATTCAACCGGTTGGCAGAAAACGCGTTTCCTGCCTTTCAGCCCATTTTCGAGGGTCGCATTCCGGTAGGTGAAGGGTCGGATTTTTACGACTCGTTAACCATTCCATTCCTAGATCATGGCAACTGAAAATTTACCAAGATGACTGACGTGTTAACTCAACCTAGGCCAATCCGCCTCAAGGGGCGCTCCTATCTTGCTCTCACGCTGACCCCGGAGCTTCCCTTCGAGGATTGGCTGACGCGGCTCGACGAACTGGCTGGTCTGTCCGCCGGATTTTTCCTGCGGCGGCCGGTGGTGGTCGATGTCGAGGGCCTGAATATCGACCGGCCGCAGCTGCGCGACCTCGTCGGCCAGCTCGGCAAGCGCAATGTGCGGATCATGGGCATCGAGGGCGCACCACCCTCGCTGCTCGGCGCCGACCTGCCGCCGGCGATGTCGGGCGGGCGCGCGGCCTCGGATATCGAAGCCCCGACCGCCGAACAGGCGCCGCAGGCCGAGGTCGCCGAGGGCGTGCAGCCTCCCGCCCCTGCCCCGCAGCCGGTCAAGGCGACGCCGTCGATCATCGTGACCGAGCCGGTGCGCTCGGGGCAGTCGCTGATCTTCACCGAAGGCGACGTCACCGTCATCGGCTCGGTCGCATCGGGCGCCGAGATCGTCGCCGGCGGCTCGATCCATGTCTACGGCACGCTCAGGGGCCGGGCGATCGCCGGCGCGATGGGCAATGCCTCTGCGCGCATCTTCTGCCGCAAGCTCGAGGCGGAGCTGCTCGCGATCGACGGCTTCTACAAGACGGCCGAGGACCTCGGACCCGACATGCGCGGCAAGGCCGTCCAGATCTGGCTCGAAGGCGAAACATTCAAAGTTGGATCACTCGCCTGAAACGAYGGCGTATCCACAGAAAGCGGGAGAGTGCAATGGGCAARGTCATCGTAGTCACATCGGGCAAGGGCGGCGTCGGCAAGACGACATCGTCCGCMGCATTGGGGGCAGCGCTTGCGCATAATGGCGACAAGGTCGTGGTCGTCGATTTCGACGTCGGGCTGCGCAATCTCGACCTCGTCATGGGTGCGGAACGACGCGTGGTCTATKACATCGTCAACGTCATCCAGGGCGAAGCGAAGCTGACGCAGGCGCTGATCCGCGACAAGCGGCTGGAGTCGCTCTACCTGCTGCCGGCCTCGCAGACGCGCGACAAGGACAATCTCACGCCTGAAGGCGTCGAGAAGGTCATCGCCGCCCTGAAATCGGCCTTCGACTGGGTCATCTGCGACAGCCCGGCCGGCATCGAGCGTGGCGCGACGCTCGCCATGCGCCATGCCGATGTCGCGATCGTGGTGACCAATCCGGAAGTCTCCTCGGTGCGCGATTCCGACCGGATCATCGGTCTGCTCGATTCCAAGACGCTCAAGGCCGAGCAAGGCGAGCGGATGGAGAAACACCTGCTGCTGACCCGCTACGACCCGATCCGGGCCGAGCGTGGCGACATGCTGAAGGTCGACGACGTTCTCGAGATCCTGTCGATCCCGCTGCTCGGCATCATCCCCGAAAGCATGGACGTGCTGCGCGCCTCCAATGTCGGCTCGCCGGTCACCCTGGCCGATGGCCGCAGCGCGCCGGCGATCGCCTATTTCGAGGCTGCGCGCCGCCTCAAGGGCGAAAACCTGCCGGTAACTATTCCTGGTGAAAAGAAGGGCTTCTTCGGCAAGATTTTCGGAAGGAAAGCGGCATGAACTTCCTTCGTATTTTCACCCGCTCCCAGTCGTCGGCCCCCGCCGCCCGCGAGCGCCTGCAGGTGCTGCTCGCCCATGAGCGCGCCTCGGTCGGGGATTCCGACCTCGTCACCAAGCTGCGCGACGAAATCCTGCGTGCGATCTCGAAGCATATGCAGATCGATGACGACCGGGTCAGCGTCAAGATGGAGCGCGGCGCCAAGGTCTCGACGCTCGCCGTCGATATCGAGATCCCGTTCGACGCAGAGAAGAAGACGAAGAAGGCAGCCTGACGGCCGCCCCGCCCTCTCCCGGGGACATCAGCCATGCTGGATCATCCGACCGGAACTCGTATCCGATCAGATAGTCCAGCATTTTGCGTTTGCACGCATCGAAAGGGCTCACGCCCGGGCCCGGCTCAGAGCGCGGTCAAGGCCTGACGATCGTCCTGCGATCCGGCCCAGCTGAGCCACATGGCAGCGGTCCAGGAGAAGTCCGGGCCGCCGCATCCTGTGCCGTCGCGCGGGTCGAAATACTCCCAGAACCCGTTCTGCCGGACGAGATCGCCGCTGTCGCGCCGGAGCAGGCCGGCCTCCTCGGTCAGACCATAGGCAGAAAAGCCGTCGGCGATCATCCGGTTCATCATCAGCCAGACCGGGCCGCGCCAATAGCGCGTCGCATCGAAACGGCGATCGCGCGGATCGCTGCTGGCGACGGAGAAACCGGCCGCGGCACGGGTCGCGGCGAGATGGCGCTTGAGCGCGAGCGCATCCTCCTGGCTCGCCATGCGCGCATAGAGCGGGAGATAGGCGGCGCAGGTGACGGCCTCGCTGAGCCGCCCGCTGCGCAGGTCGAGCKACCGATACAGCCCGTCGCCCCCCTTGAGCCGCGACATCGCCGTATCGCTGCGCGCGATCCAGCCCTGTAGGGCAACCGCCTCTTCGGTGAAGCCAAGTTCTTCCGCCAGTTTCAGAAGATCGCGATCGGCGCGCAGCAGGATCGACTGGATGCCGAGATCGCAGACCCGGAAGGAGAGCCCGCGCGCCACGGCCATGCCATCCCAGCGCAGGGCCTTGGCTTCCTCGACCAGGGTCATGACCCGGTTGTAGAAATCATGCGTCGGGCGGTGGGACGCATCGACATGGCCGAGATCCTTGCGCAGATGCGCGACATCGACCTGCGGCACGACATTGGCGAGCGGCTCGTCCCAGTCCGGCGAATTGTCCCGCCCCGATTCCCAGGGGTGGACCATGGTGACGAGCCCGGTGCCGTCCGGGTCGCGGGTCTCGTGCCACCAGCGATGCGAGGCGAAGAGTTTGGGGACGAGAGCCCGGATCCGCGAGGCATCGCGGCCGGACAGCCCGTGCAGCACCCGCGCCGCAGTCGCCGCGACGGGGGGTTGCGAGATTCCCGACGTCAGCGGCTGGCGCTGGATGCCCCAGGCCTCGGGGCCGGGATAGTAGCCGTCTGCCGGGGCGCGGAACACGATATGCGGCACCATGCCATCGTCCCACTGACCCTCGAACAGGGTTTCCAGCTCGCGCCAGGCGCGGTCGAGATCGAAGGTGGCGAAGCCGAGCGCGACGAAGGCCGAATCCCAGTTCCACTGGAACGGGTAGACGCGGCCATTGGGGACGGTGAACCCGCCACGGTCATTGCGGCGCAGCACGGCGCGCGCGGCCTCATCGCGGTCCGAAGGAGGTGTGGTCGACAGCATGGCTCAGGCTCCGGGATGAGTGCGGCCCGTTTCCGGGTCGATCCAGACAATGCGGGTAGGGTCGAGCGCCAGGCCGAGCGTTTCGCCCGCTGCGATCCGGGCAGCAGGCGGCGCGACGACACGGGCAAGATCATCGCCGATCCTGCCGGTGAGCAGGAGATGCGAACCCATCGGCTCCGCGACCCGCACGGTGAAGGGCACGCCGCCGGCGGTCTCGGTCAGCTTCGCATCCTCGCCGCGGAAGCCGAGGACGATCGGCCCGTCGGCCGGCGATGCCAATGTCAGCCCGCCGAGCCGGGCCTGGCCGGAGGTCGCGACCGTGTTGACGAAATTCATCGGCGGCGAGCCGACGAAGCCACCGACGAAGCGGGTCGCGGGCCGCGAATAGACCTCGGTCGGCGTGCCGATCTGCACGATATGGCCGCCATGCATCACCGCGATCCGATCGGCCAGGCCCATGGCCTCGGTCTGGTCATGCGTGACGTAGATCGTGGTCGTTCCGGCCTCGCGCAGGACGCTGCGCAGCTCCGCCCGCATCTMCAGCCTGAGCAGCGCGTCGAGATTGGAGAGCGGCTCGTCCATCAGGAGCACGGCCGGCTCGACCGCGAGCGCACGCGCCACCGCGACGCGCTGGCGCTGGCCGCCCGAGAGCTTGGCCGGAAAGCGCTCCAGATACTGCTCGATATGCAGCAG